>JAEOTM010000098.1 GCA_016839815.1 Candidatus Hodarchaeota archaeon | reverse complement strand
TTACTGTTATGATATGCTTGACCGTTATGATAGAAACTCAAAGACACTATCCATGGCCCGTACTACAGGTTATACTTGCTCCATAGTTACCCGTCTCGTTGCTAAAGGCCTTTACAATAAGAAAGGGATATCTCCACCTGAGTATATAGGACAAAATAGTACGTGTTACAACATACTCCTGAAAGAACTGGAGAAGAGAGATATTACTATCAGAGAAACCATAACAGAGCTGTAAAACGAATATTCGGTCAAAATTCTTCAAACCAATAGTTTTCTTGCTGAGTTTAGGTACTTGATCCTCTATTCTTGAAAATACATTATTTTTGCATTCACACGTTGGTTAGGTTAAAAAAAAGTGAAGGGGGAGTCCATTAAAGTGACAATATAGTCCAAACTTAGAATAGAAATAACTAGATTACCGACAATGGAAATTATAGTAACTCTTAAGTCAATAAGTCCTATGAAACTGAATTCAGTTTAATTTGACTTAAAAAACTAGAAATCTCTATTAAATGATCATGGATCGGAAATAATGAAAAAAAAACAGCTTCTGGTATTAATTTCAATATTTTTAATTCTATTCCAAAGCTCTTGTTTTATTACTCCTGTCAGTGCTCAAAAATCAGAATTACATTCAGTAAAACCAATTATGTTTGCAATAGAAAATACAGGTGATGATTTCACTTTACCTACTTTGAATCCGATTGGAATAAAAGAAGATAGTAGGGGAAATATTCACACTTGGTTGTATTATAGTCATGGAGCCACGGTTCAAATATATTATATGAATGTATTAACTAATGGGTCAACCCAACACCATCATATAGATTCACAAACAGCTTTACCGACTCCATTTGGTACGATTAGTTTTACCTTAGGGATTTTCTTTAGGCAAGAATTGGTTGAAACTACAGATGGCTCAATCATGGGAGTTTTTTTAAAAAGCTTCTTTTTTGGTACATCTCTAAGAAGATTTTTCTGGAATTCAGAAACTGGTTTAAATGTTGATACTATTAATGTACCTAGAGAAGTTTCGTTTAATGGTCCTGTAATTGGTCCAGTTCAATATGATGATCATATTGAATATTATTTCCCTGGTATTAACACTACAGATGACTCTGGTTCCTTATTTAAGCTTACTTTCACAAATACAGAATTCATTGGATTTTCGAGTATTAAGTACCCGATTGTATTTCCACCAAGCTCCCCACCCCAACCAGTTATCGATGTATTTGATGTTGGATATGCCAATAATTCGAGATTCTTGCTTTCTGCAGTAATGATAAATTCATCTTTTGCCACACTAACGCTTCTAGAAGAAACCCAGAACAATACTTTTGAAATCTATTCACAGTACCCCGATTTAAATGCGTTACCTTCATTTGATTTCATGTTAACAGATATGACTAAACCTTCACTCGCTATTACTAATTCAGGCAAGATTTATTCTTTCATTTTTGGAGCTGAAGTTCAACATGCAATACAATGGAAAAATCAATCTATAAATCAACTATTTTCAGATCTTGATCCAGATCCTTTTGAATTCGCGCTTTTTCCTGTGATTGAAGCTTATAATAACGAGGTAAGAATAGCTTCAACTGGTTTCGATTTTGCTCAAGAAATATTTACTCTAAGTGCTGATTTATTTATTTTTAATTCAGATAATAAAACCCTTGTTAGACAAAAGTATAGAGATTTCAGTTTTTCAACTACTTTCTTCTTTTTCACCTTGGATTTAAAATCTCCTTCACTAGTGGGATTAGTTACAACAACGACGACTCCAGATTATATTATTTCAGAACATAAAATTTTAAATGACACGGTTGGAACAGCGTTTATCATTTCGGATCAATCATTACCAAATGTTTCTCCTATATATATCGACGTCATGATAGAACCTGAAAAAGTCATTACTTTCGAGGATAGGTTAAGAAATTTTTTATTCATTGTTTTTCTCATTACTAGTTTTATCGCTATTCTCAGTGGAGTAGTATATTGGCGAAAAAAAGCGTTACAATTTCCAAAAGAGATCCAAGATTTAGAACTAGATAAGAGGAAAGAGAATCTAGTACAATATTTAACAAGTAAATCATATAATATTTTATTTTTATGGATTATTCATGTAAAAACAAATTGGAAAAGGCTTATTAGTTCATTTTTTGTTTTAATTCTCCCATCCCTCATACTTATGAGTCTTTTAATTGGACTAAGTAGTCATCAAGCGAATCTTCTTCATTCCTATGAAATTCAAAATCCGTTGAACGATGGAGAGAACATAAATTTCGAAGCTGGTGATTTTACTTGGATTCGTACTGTTTATGATGATGAACTAGCAAATAATACCATTTCTGAGAACGAATGGAAAATACCTAAGTCTTTAAGCCAATCATTTGCGATAAGATATGGAGTATACGATATTTCTACAAAAATGTCTACAATGACCATAATTCAATTATCTGAAAAACGAGAAGTCATGGTCCCAAATGAAGACAATGCAACAGCTCCTGATGAAGTTGTATATTATCCTTTTCCTCATAACGTTTCTATCATTGAAGAAGATTGGATTGACTATTTAGAATCTCAATTAGTTAATGGACGATTACCTGAAAAACCAGGAGAAGTGTTACTTCAACAGAATTGGTTTGTAGAAAATGATCCTTTTAATTCTGATGCCCCATCTGGAATTATTTGGGATTTAAATTCAAGGGTTGAACTTCATGGGACTGTATTAGATGTTTACTTCAATACGTCTATGAAAGGTTTAAGTCAGAATTTATCTGTTGTAGGTGTCGTTAAAAAAGTAGAATCGTTATCATTCTCTTCAACCAAAGCATGGGCTGATCGTTTAAACACTACTGTCGCTGGATTGAGATTATTAGACACAGTACCATTCTATATGACACCTAAACATGCAAACACATTTCTAGACTCATTTAGTCGGTTAAGTATTATTCCTCAAACATTTATTTCTGTCCGATATATGATTTCAAATCTGTCAAGGGAGAAAATTCCTGGTCTTATTTCAAATTTTGAAGCGCTAGGAAAAAAAACTCTTCAAGAGACAGGTTTTCTTTGGATTGGGAGTTTTTCTGATACAAGAATTATTGAATTCCTTCGCGGATTCTTTAATGCGAGTCGTGATTTACAATTACAAGGAACTCTTCTTACTGTTCCTGTTTTAGTTCTTCTTCTATTTTTAACATATGGTGCTTTAGGAATGACTAAGAGCTCAACGCAAGAGGAAATTCAACGATTTCGTAAAGAAGGAATGAGAACTGAAATACAGCTAATTTTGTTCGTTGGAGAAAGGATTATTTCTACCGCCTTTGCTGTTACGTTTAGTGCCTTTCTAGTTCCAATAACCGTGACTAATTTCCTTTTGTTTACAGGATTCTTTGAAATAGATCCCTCCTCTTCTCCACCAGTAAATTTGGAGTTCTTATGGATAATACTTCTTGGTACTTTCATCATCTTAAGTTTTGTAAGTATACTCCTCAGTATTCGTTGGTTATTAGAAGATCAGGATTGGCGATATTCAAGAGTTATTAGTGGTGTAAAAGGTGATATAATTGTTATTCTGATCGGACTCCTATTAGCAGTTGGTGCTAACTTCTTCGCAACAGTTTTCCAAGATCAAATCTCTATCGATAATGGTGTGACTGATCCTACAACTGAGTTATTGATCATAACATTACGTATGTTTGCATTATTAGTAGCCGCTTTTGGGGCAATGATTGTGCTCTCAAAAGTATTAAATAGACTATTCATCAGTCTAAGCTCTTTAGGTTGGAAATATTCTAGGAACCCAAGGAGCTTAATGTTTAAAGGAATAAGTCGTCATATGAGCATTTATGGAAATGCTCTCTTAATCTTCATTATCAGCTTATTCTTAATCGTCCCCATGTTTATTGTCCCACCCACAATTGAGCAAAAATATGAAAATGAAGCCTATAATGAATTAGGCACTGATATTATTGTAGATAATTGGGAAACAATACCCACTCATATTCAGACTCAAATATCCAATTTATATGAAGTAGACCATCTCGCCACGTTCTTTTTTGATAAGATTGCGTTTAGAAATACTCCAGAAATAGGTCTTTTTGCCATTGATCCGGCAACTTTCATGCATTCAGTGGTGATACCTGAAGTATATGTGGACGATTATGGATTTGACATTACAACGATTATTGATCTTAAAAATGGAACCACACTAATGACCAAGGAGTTCTTAGCCAACAATGCGCTTAGAGAAGGTGATAATATAACTCTTGAACTCCCTCACATAGAAGATACTTACACCATAACTATTGTTGGTTCATTTGACCAGTTTCCAGTCTTAAAACATGAGCTGATTGACCAAGAAAGTGGAGTGACTAATTCATTACAAATGGTTATCAGTTTTTCAACACTGAATCAAATCAACGACTTATTTTTGAAGAATGCTACGGATAGTACTCTAGTTACTGTAGAAACTTTGCAGCAAAGAAAAGCTTTGGTTAAAGTCGAAGGATCTGAAGATATTGACAACATAGCAACAAAAATTAAAGAAATTAGTGGAGCTAAACTTGAAGTAGTGACCCAAATTATTAGTTTACAAAGACATCCATTTTTTCGTTTGTTTGAATTCATTATCCACATAAGCGTAATTGTAGCTACTCTTACACCAATTCTCTATACTTATATTCTATTAGATATTCTTTTTGAGAGACGGAAACATGAATTGGAAGTATATCACAGGGCAGGAACGACTCCTGGATATTTCAATTCCCAATTATCTTTCGAGCTCATCTTGTCAGTTATCGTCCCCAGTATGATCGGAGTTTTAATTGGATTCCTTTGGTCAACGACAAGTGGACCGGAATTCTTCGGAGAAAACGCAAGGGACTTAGTTTGGATTTATAATGGATTTCTGATAATCCTATGGTCTTTAATAATCTTAGGATTCGTTATGATAGTCTGGATGCTGAAAATCAATCGTTTTTCAAAACGTCATTTGGAGGAGGTTCGGTTATGAGTACTATTTCTAGTGAGAATAACTATGCTGTTGAAATAAAGGATTTAATCAAAATTTATCAACATAAACTCGATGGCACAAAGATTTCAGCCTTACGGGGATGTGATCTAGCAGTTAAAAAGGGAGAACTTATTTCAATAATTGGTCCTTCTGGTGCTGGGAAAACAACGTTACTATTGATTATTGCAGGAATTGTTAATGCATCCAGCGGTGTGGTTAAAGTTGGAAATATTCCTATTCAAGAATGGAGTGAAACAAAACGACGTGAATTCAGAAGACGTTTCATAGGACATTTTTCACAATATGCCCGTGAAAATCTTGATCCTCGCATGAAGGTTTTCGATGCAATTTCATGGGAGATGTTGAATGCAGGATGGAAAACTAGGGATGCTCGTGAACGAACAAAAGAAATTCTTACTGATTTAAATATTCGAAAATTATCAAATGTGCGTTGTGGAAAATTATCTGCTGGTGAAACCATGAGAGTTGCATTATCAAAAGCAGTTTCCAAAAAACCATTTGTTGTCCTAGCAGATGAACCTACAGGTCAACTTGATTCAGAAAATATGAATCTACTTCATAAATTGATGAGAAAAGTCACAAAATCAGGTACTGCAATTCTAGTGGCCACTCATGATATACGTTTTCAAACACTCTCTGATAGAGCACTTCTGATACTTGATGGAAGACTTGCAACAGAAGAATATGGAGAGAACCTCCTAAGTCAACGTGAATCGTTATTTAAGAGAAAAAACAAAGAACCAGAGATGGTAACAGATAATACCATCTTGGATTCATCAAAATCAATCCGGATTCCAGATCATATCTTGAGAAGATTGCAAATCGAAAAACAGGTGATAATCACTCATAACTTGAGTGAAGATTTCGCACGAATTAAGAGAAATCCAGAGGAGATATACATTGAAGATCAATCAGAGTCTATTGAGACTCCTCCCTTCAGTCGTAAAAATATAACAAATAATCCGTTAATTATTGCACAAGGTATCGGGAAAACATACAGGAGCTTAACGCAAGAAAATCAAGTACTCAATAACCTTTCTTTTACAATAAACCAAGGAGAGTTTGTTGCTATCCTTGGTCCCAGTGGAGTAGGAAAAACAACCCTACTTAACATACTTACTGGCTTGGAAAAACCCAGCTCAGGATTTCTAGAAGTAATGGGAATACCATTTCATAAATCATCAGAAGGTAAAAAATCGCAGATTCGCTTAAAGAATATAAGTTATGTCACCCAGAATTATGTAATGCACCCTTTTCTTTCTATTGAAGAAAATGTAATGCTACCAAATATGTTACGGTTAAAACAAAAAATTAAAGACTATAATCCACTCTATGAATTGCTTGAAACTCTTGGAATTAAAATATATCATAAAGTATTTCCTACTGAGTTATCAGGTGGTCAACAACAACGAGCGTCTTTAGCCGCAGCATTATATAAAGGAGGAGATGTAATTATGGTTGATGAACCAACAGCGAATCTGGATAGTAGACTAGCACTTCAAATTATGAATATACTAACAGGATTGGCGGAAAAAGGAAAAACAATTATAGCAGCAACACACGATTATTTGTTGATGAGACCAGGATACCGTGTTATCCGATTAACCGATCAATATATTCAAAGTGATACAATCGCTGATGAACAATACTGTACCTCTCTCCAAGAGGAATACTTTCAGAAGACTTAACTAAATAAATCTCTCAAATGGCAGTTGGAGTTCTGTTACCTAATATTACATATCACCTTTCTTTATGTCTAATTACACTAATAATGATTAGGAATATCCAAAAGAAATATGAAAATACGGCCAAAAAGTCTAGTATGGCTGCTTTCTCGAATATTTCTCCTCCTATTATCAAAGTTAGTAAAAAAACCGTGTCAATGATTAATGCTATAACCCCCCAAACGGTGATATAATTTGGATATTCGGGATGAAAGAATAATGATAAACTCACGATTAACAGAAGAGGAAATAAAGTAGTAAATATACACACACTGAAAATAATATGTAATTGATTCATTTCCGAATTGATAGATTCTGCAAAAATTCCAGTTAATGAAACTGATAAACTGTTGAGTAAACCAAGAGTAAGAATGATCTTGAAAATTGTTGTAGTCTTGTCCTTAATTAGATATAAATAGAATCCCCAGTAAAAGATGAGAGATAACAAACCAGCAGTAACCATTCCCAGAAGATAGAAAGTAGCTCCATTTGGATTCCTACTCTGATTGCCTAATTCACTTAAAAAGATTTGAAAAGGATCAAAATTATAAGGTAATAATAGAATGGCAATAAAACAACAGAAACAATAAACGAATATCCCTAAAAGTCCAATTAAACAAAAAATGGGAATTCTTTTCAAATTCATAGTAGTCAGAACAGTCATATTAAACCTGAAATTTGTAGAAGAAGGTTCTTTAAAACTAATAGGATTGAGGCATTATTTACCTTTAAAATTGTGAGATTGGATTTCGAGAGGAAATAAATACGTCTAATGTTATGATTATTAATGGGAGTGCAAGAACCAAAAAGGATCATACAGCTTTCGTACTGAATCCTTTTATCGAAGGTATGAAAAAAGCTGGAGCTAAAGTTGAGCTCCTTTATTCTAAAAACCAGTATATCAATAGGTTTCTCTCCAAATTCAGGTTAGCTGTCCTGTTTCATAGTTATAACGACCTGTCCTGTTTTTTGACCTGATTCGACATACCTATGAGCCTCAGCAGCTTGGTTCATTGGAAAACTTTTGTCAATGACAGCTTTGATTTTCCCCCCCTCAATAAGCTCCTTGAGGAAATTTAGATCTTCAGTTGTCTCTTCTAAGGTCCCATAAAATGCTTTCTTGCGGTTTACCACTTGAAGCCATAGGATACGAACAAGCTTAGGTATACCAAAAGTTGTAAAGAGATACCTTCCATCTTTCTTTAATAATTTTTTACTTCGTCCGATATCAGTTTTACCGATCGTGTCAAGAATGATATCATACATCTCCTCACTTTTTGTATAATCTTCCTTAGTATAATCAATGACTTTTTCTGCCCCCAAGGATTTTACAAAGTCAAATTTCGCCGCGCTAGCAACTCCGGTCACCTCTGCTCTAAAGTATTTGGAAAGTTGAACCGCAAAAGACCCTACCCCTCCAGAAGCACCAAAAATTAAGATTTTTTGACCCTTCCCGATATTTCCGGCCCTTAGAAAATATAATGCGGTCAATGCTCCCTGCTGAACAGCTGCAGCTTCTTCTAAGGTCATATTAGTCGGGGCTATAGTTAATACCCCATCTTCTGGTAGACACATATACTCAACATAAGCACCTTGATTCATCCCGAGATACGCCCAAATTCTGTCACCTACCTTAAATTTTGTCACTGTTGATCCAACGCTTTCTATTATTCCAGCTAACTCAGTACCAAAAATAGGTTGCTTGGGTTTTCTGATACCAGCCACAAGACGCATAAGAAATTTGAATCCAGGAGGGGCTGTCCCACTTCGCGACCAACAGTCGTACAAAGTGACTGTCGTCGCATAAATTCTTATCAATACTTCATTGTCCTTCGGAGTAGGTTTGTCTACCTCCTTTAATTCAAGAACCTCTGGGGGTCCGTATTTAGTACACACTATCGCTTTCATTTTACTTTCATTTTCCATTTTTTCACCCTAAATTATAAATCACTCGCTCTATTGTTTAATTTGCTCTGTTTTAAACCATCAAGGAGGAGTTCAGAAAATAATAGTAATTGCCTATCTGAAACTTCTGGTAATTGACCGACTGTTTGTTCACGAATTACAAGTTCAAAAATTAATCCCGGGATAGTAGAACTGAGTACGTGGTTAAAAGTATCTAGGACTTCCTCATTGATCTTTAGATCGAGATGTTTCAGATTCTGTTTAGCAAATTCTTGTAATACTGCGAAACTCTTTCTTTGGTAGGTTAAAAATGCTTGTTCACTTTCTGTTGGTGGAAGGTCAGAAGTAATAATTTTAGCTACTGCAGAGCGAAGTCTTGGGTCATTAATGACTTGAAGGTAATAAGGATGTTTTCTAGCGAGCCCTAATAGGCCAAATCCCATAGTAATGATTTCCTCTCCTCTGGGAGCAATTTTCAGTGATTCTTCAAAATTATTACATATTCTTTGGAAAATTGTGGCTACCACTGCTAAATAGATATCGAATTTAACTTCATGATTAGGATTATTAGATCCAAAATAATATTCTTTGTACAATGTTGCTTTAGTAAAGCCAGCTGATTCCGCAATTTGACTTAAAACAACTTTTTCATATTCATATTGGGAGAATAAGAGTATTGCTTTCTCTACGATAATATTTCGTCTTGTTTTTTGCCTTTTCTCTGACACGGAAATCCCCTAGGTATATTTACAGCATAATTTAATTTCTTAGAAATTCTAGTACTTCAGTAGTAACCCAATCTGGTTTTACAATATGTAAATCATGACCAGCATCAGAGGTGATTGCGGTTCTAATATTAGGTGCAAAATTTTTTAGATGCAGAATCGCTTTCTTTGCGGAATAAAGTACTTTATTTTCTCCAGTCAAGAAAAGGATAGGTATATTTAAGTTCTGCCAATCGTCATCAGTCAATACAGTTGGATTTACAAATTTCCTAGACTTAAAACATTTCTTCGCTAGCATAGTCTCCGTAATCATTTCATCAATGGCCTTTTTAGTTTCTTCATTTTTTCTTACTGAATCGGCCATGAACCAATAGAGGTAACTTTTAACCATAATCTGTACAGGTATAACAGCATAGAAAATGACCCGAATTAAAGCACTCAATCTAATAGGTAAAGCAGTTGCTGGTGCAAGTAAAATCAACTTGTTTAATCGTTCTGGATGAGAAAGAGCATAGCGACTTGCTTGCCAGCCTCCATAGGAATAACCCATTAAATTAATATTATCCAGATTTAGCGCAATAAACCCTTCATCTAGCCATTGAACAAAATCATCTGGTTTTTTTATCGGACGTGAATAGATACTACGACCAATATCATATATCTGATCTAAAGCGTAGATACGATAGTCTTTAGACAAGTTTCCGATTAGAGGCATCCAATCAAGTGAGGTCACTGAATCACCTGGTAATAAGACTAATGAAGGACCATCCTTTGGGCCACATATTCTTATAAATGTTTGACCAAAAGAACTATTTACATACATTGTTTCTGAGTCAATAGGCCATTCTTTTGCTCTTTCATCGTAATAGGTCAGAAAAGTTTCTTTCGCTTTTTGAGATTTAAAGGGATGAATATCTTGTCGATCTATATTTTTTTGTTCACTATTCAATATCGACACCTAATATTTCTTTTTTCAACCCTTTTTTGATGGAAATACATACTTACTAGACCAGACAAAGGAGCAAAAATAACACACCAGAAGATAAGGCATCTGTTTGTACCCAGAAGCTCATCACTAATGAGACGGTAAAAATTACCGTCATACTTGTTGCTATTGTTGCAGATATCAAACCAATGTTATTAACATCGTTGTTTACAGTAGTATTACTCATCTTTACTTCACTTGTTTTAAATCATATCAAGATTAGAATTGTAATAATAGATGAAATCGTGGTAAGTAAAGCGATCACCATATGGAATTTAATTGCGCTAGGGTCTTTCTCTTCACCTGAATATTCAATCCATAAACCACAAATCATAGTTGAAAACATTAAAATAAATGTTATTATAATCATGCTGATTTCAATAATTCCCATTCATAACACCTTATTTATTCTTTATTAAAAAAATGATTGAAGCTGCTGTTGATACTGTTGTTATAATAGCCAAACTTAAATGAAATAATACGTCACCAAATATTATTTCTTCACCTGAAAATTGTAACCACAAACCACATGTAAAAGTAAAGAAGAATAATATTCCTGTTACTATTAACAGGACTTTTTCAATTTTTAACAATCTCATTTTCTTTAACCTCAATTTTAATTAATTTTCTCCTTTTTTAAAGGTCTGAATGGTTTTTGTTACCGATGGTATAAAAATATTATGATATGTCATGTAGTAACCATAAGTATATTAATTCTATCACACTCTTACATCAAGAAAGTTCAAAACATATGAAAAAAATAGTAGAAATATCGTTCTGAATTTAGATTTACTTATATCGAAATTATAATAATCGTTCTTCTAAAGCTAAAAACCAGAATCTAGCTTGTGGTCATTGTTATGGATGTCATTGGGGAATATACAATTAAAGACTTCCCGAGAAATCGGCTAGGTATTGTAGATTATTTAGATGAAGCACAAAAACGACACGTAATCACAGGCCTCTTTGAATTAGACATTACGAAAGCACGCGAATGGATAAAAAACTATAAAGATGAAGCTGGAACTACAATTTCTCTTACAGGATGGATTTGTTGGTGTATAGGCCAAATTCTTGATAAAAAAAAAGAAATTCATGCTGTTAGAAAAGGAAGAAGAAAAATAGTCATTTTTGATGATATAGATATCACTATTCAAGTCGAAAGGTCTCTGAAAGGAAAAAAAATTCCCTTACCCTATGTCCTTCGGAAAGTTAACCATAAATCAGTGTTAGAAATAACCCAAGAAATTCGATCTGTTCAAAACCAGACTTTTGATAATCATGAGGTCCAAGTATTAGGAAATCGAAGAAGGCTTCGAAATTTAGCTAGAATCGGTATTTATTTACCAAAATTTATTCGAGCACGCTTTTGGAAACGCGTTGTTTGGAATCCATTTTCATTGAAAAAGCTATCAGGTCTTGTATCAGTAACCTCTGTTGGAATGTTTGGAAACTTTGGATGGGCTATTCCACTTAGTGGTTTTCCCATATCAATAGCAATTGGAGGAGTGGGGAAGAAACCAGGTATTGTGGATGATACTATCCTAATCAGAGAATATCTGGCCTTAACACTGCAATTTGATCACGATATCATTGATGGAGCGCCTGCCACAAGATTTAGTGCCGACTTGGTTGATTATCTCGAAACAGCAAGAGGATTAGAATTCATTTCAGAAAACCAAAAAAAGTATGATTAAGAGGATGAATTGTCCGTAAATTCACTTGTGCCCTGGATTCCGTTTTTTGTAAGTTTTATACCATCAGAATTTTCATGAATTAGCTTCTTATCCTTTAAATTCTTTAAGTACGTTGATAGATACCCTTTCTTGGGATGAATAGTCTCATCCAATCTCTTTCTGCCAATTCTCTCTGTATCCCGAGGTAGGTTAAGAAATATTAGGATTTTATCATATAAAGTTAAGGTTTCATTTTAGTCAAGCGACATTTCATTCAAACGTCTTCAAACTGTGATTTTACGAAGTATTCAAACCAATCTTTAAAAAAATCACTATTGTTAATACAATTTCATACAAACGATTCTCGATTTGTGATCTGTAATATTAGTTTTCTACGACGAATTAATCTAATACTTCACAAAGTGTAGAATAAATGGAAAGGAGAAAATACTGTTGGAAAAGTCTGAATTAAATGTAGTGTTAGGGGCAAATGGAAATGTAGGATCCTACATCGTGAAAGAATTACTCGCAAGAGGAAAAAATGTCCGAATTGTATCGAGGAGTGGAAACTCAAACTTTGGGACATCAGTTAAAGCTGTAAAAGGAGATGCTTTTGACTTAGAAAGTCTGAAAGCCGCGGTTCGAGGAGCTACTACAATATATCATTGTATTGGCTTACCCTATCAGGATTTTCCAAAATTAGAAATCATCATGGATAATGTAATTCGTGCTGCTGCAAGTCAAGGGAATGAAACGAAAGTAGTGTATGCAGATAATATGTACGCTTATGGAGAATACAATGTCATAAAAGGACCGCTAAAGGAAGATTTACCTCATCTAGCTGAAGGAAAAAAGGGAAAAATTCGTTCACGTATAGAAGTAAATTTGTTAAATGCTCACAAGGAAGAGAAAATCAGAGCAACAATTGGGAAAGGCTCTGATTTCTTCGGTCCAGGTGCAAAAAATTCAATGTTGGGAATGTACCTATTTGAGAAGCTTAATAATGGAAAAGATGTAAATCTTATAGGAAATTTGGATAAACGTCATAGCTTCATCTACTTACCTGACTTTGGAAAAGGTTTGGTCACTCTCGGAGAAAATGAAAATGCATTCGGAAAAACTTGGCATCTTCCACATGTAAGCTCTGTTACAGTAAGAGAATTTGCAGAAATGGTACTGAAAGAAGCTAATACTGAATCAAAGAAAGTTAAATCAATGCCCAAATTTATGCTACTCATTGGGAGCCTATTCATTAAAACTGCTCGGGAATTTAGAGAAGTTGCATATCAATGGGAGAGTGATTTTGTAGTAGATTCAAGTAAATTCACATCTACATTTGACGTTCAACCAACCGATCCAGAAGTAGCTATACAACAAACAGTGGAATGGCATTTGAAGAATAATTAACAGAGATTTTACATTTAAGATGAAGATATCCAAGTTGAAAGTAAGAAGAATATTTTCTTTTGACTTTAAGTGAGATTTAGAGGAGGGTCATTCATCCTCCCTGTTGTATAATCTTCTTGATATGAGACCAATTATAGAAATACATGAAGAAAATCCCGTTAACTATTATGAAGAGCGCTATCATCACTAATCCCCCTGCAAATACTAGATCTTGAAATTCTAACTCTGGATGAAGGAGATGGTCTGCTAGAAATACCCAAAGAGCTGCTAGAATAATACTCATGAATATCGAAATCGGATTAAACACAAAGAATTTTTCTTTGACATGTTTATCCAGTAATTTTTTCGTACTTAATAGCGTAAAATAGGGAACTTTGTTTGGTTTGTCTTTCAAGTGGAAAGGATGATTCCAAACGGAGGTCCCATATATCCATAAAACAATCATCAAGAGAAGAATAAACTCAGTAAACCCATTCAATATAAGGAATAGGAATATACTTGCCCCAATAAGAGTCAACCATATTCCTAGTATGAATCTACCTTGCAATTTTTCAATTGCTTGATTGTATTTTTGTTTAGAAGATTTTAGTGCATTAAGATATAACTGGTCAAAAAAGAATCCTATCATTAAAGAGACAATAAATGCAGGAATAGATGAGAGTATCATCGAGATTACTAAACTTTCTGAAAAGGGAACACTCCAACTTTTGATATGAATATCAGGAAACAAAATTGAAAACATTGAGATCCCAAATAAAGCATAAAAAAAGGCCTGTAGGATTACGAAGCCAAACCAACAGAACAAAAACGTTATAAAATAATTATGGTCGATTATTTCTTGTTTGATATTTTGAAGAAAATCCTGTTGGTCAAAAAGATTTTTACCACAATTTTCACAATAATTACTTGAAGATTCACTTGAGGTGTGACAATATTGGCACACAGTTAAATGATTTGCTTTCTGTGTCAATTCAGAAAAAGATTGACTTCTAGAAGCAATACTGGGTTCAGATTTCGTGATAGATGTCATTCGGGAGTCTTTAGTGAAGGATAATGTTTGGATAATGTCCAAAGGTGAACCAATCTCATTTAAAATATTTAGAGTGGTTTCAAAACTGATTATACTGTTTTTATT
>JAEOTM010000032.1 GCA_016839815.1 Candidatus Hodarchaeota archaeon | reverse complement strand
TAGAAAATAAACCTGGTGCCTTAGCTGATTTAGGAGAAACTCTAGGTAAGGAAAAAATTAATATTGAAGGACTTTGTGGAGCTATATGTGACGGAGAGGATTTAATTCACATTTTGGTGGAGGAATCGGGTAGAGCATATAATGTATTAGAGCGAGCGGGTTTTAAAATAAAAGAGCTAAGAGAAGTAATTGTTTTAGAAATAAAAGAAATTGTTAGTCAACCTGGATCTGGTGGAAAACTCTTTCGCAAGTTGGCTCAAGAAAATATTAATATTGATATTATCTACATCGCAGAAAATAATAGAATAATCCTTGGTGTAGATGACATCGAGAGAGCTAAGGCAATACTTCAATAGGTTAAATAAAAAAACACAGAAGGGCTCTATTTGAAAAGATCCTTTTTGTATGTCATTATAGTGAACTCAGAGGATTCTAGGGTATTTTCCATTATGTATCCTAATTTTTCATACAAATTGCGTGCCTTCACAAGACGATCTGCAGTATGAAGATAAATCTGTTTTTTTCCCAACGTTACGACATACTCTTCAACCTTTTTAATCAATTGCGTGCCAATTCCTCGTCTTTGATGACTCCTCCTCACCCGAAGTTGAATTAGATCTACTCGATCTTCTGGCTGAAATTGGACTCCGATAAACCCTACAATCATCCCTTGATCTTCCATTACCCAAAACTTTCCAAGTTGTTGAAGGTAGTATGAATATCTTTCCTCAAGGTTTAGTTTTCCCAATATAGTATCTTGAGAGCGAAATTCAGGAAAGTGGACAGACTCAAATTCATCATGTAATTGAAGAACTTGATTCATGTCTTTTTCGTGATATTTTCGTAAATTCATTACAATTACTCTTCATGAGCGATGTGTAAGAGGTTTCAGTTTCTGTCCTGATCCGAGGAAATTTGATAAAATCTCGTATCACGATCCCAGTAAATTAGTGGAAATTCAGAGAATCTAAAGGTGTGAGAAACGATCTTTGTTCCCGGACGCAATTCTTTCTTTAATTTCTTCACTAATCTGTCATTAGTTTCTTGAAGTAAGTAGCAAGTGATAACTGTGGCATCATTTAAATCCTTTTCAAAGAAATTACCATAAATAATCTTTATTTGGTGACGTAACCCTAAAGCAGTGATTAGAGCTTGACACCAGAGATATCGTAGGGGATCTATTTCAATTCCCACAGCTCTAGCTCCATAGTGCCTAGCTGCAGTAATAAGTATACGCCCATCACCACACCCTAGATCATAAACGACATCATTAGATCCTACACCAGCTAATCTTAACATTCTATGAACCTTTGTCATTGAGGTTGGAAACCAAGGTGCCCCTAGGTTTGTTGTCCATACTACGGAAAGTACTATAATTATTAAGATAAAAAGAAGGAAAAATAATATCTCTCCTGACATAGATACCTCACTCTCTTATCAAAATTTTAGTTTAACCTGATAATTTCTCCGAGGCTTGTGCAATCTCGTTCATTTCAGATTGATTTAATTTGAAAGCCATTGCTCCTGCACTTTCTTGAGCATGGCCAAGCTTTGTAGCTCCTGGAATAGCAACCACCGTTTCTCCATGGTAAGTAACTAGCCAATTTAAAGCTACTTGACTAGGAGTGGCGTTATAAGATTTACTAATTTCAGATAATGTATCAATCAATGGTTGAGTCTTTTTAATCGCCTGTTTGAACCCTCTACCGAAATATCGTGATTTATGTTTCAGTAATTCAGGATTAGCATGATACTTTCCAGTCAGTAACCCCTGATGAATAGGTGAGTAAGCAATGATTGTGATACCAAGTTCTTTGGCGGCATCTAAGATACCATTGCTTTCAATATTTCTTCTAAGCAGACTATACTGAACTTGATTGACAGCTAAGGGGATCTCCTGATCTTCAAGAAGAGTATGAGCTTTCCTCATCCTGTCTTCTTTGAAGTTACTTACACCTACAGAACGGACTTTATTCTTCTGAATAAGGGTAGTAAGTTCTTTCATTTGACCCTTTACTGTTGAAAACGTCAACCAGGGAAAATGAACCATGTAAAGATCGACTGTGTAAGGATCAAGAAATTTAATTCGTGCATCAATGGATTTTCGCATATTACGGGCTCTACGAAGTATAGGTCGCCATTTAGTGCCAATTACAACATCGGGATCTTCAATATTATTGGCCTGCAAAGCAGTCGATAAATATTCTTCGGATTTTCCAAAGCCATATATTTCTGCAGTGTCGAAGAAATTGACCCCACCATCAAAAGCTTCTCTGATAATGGTAGTTTTGATTTCATCAGCAATACCAGGGAAACGTCCCCAGATTAAACCTTGCCCTCCAGCCCATAACATTACTCCGATGCCAATAGGTGATACCTCAATGTCTGTTTTTCCAAGGGTTCGTTTTTCTAACATAGGATGTCACACTCCGATAAAGCGATATCTTAAGACATGCTTTAGAGCTATTTGTGGAGTAGGGGTACCATCAAACACACACTTCCGAAATTTCAGATAGTGTGGGAATTGCAACAGGTACCTTAATTAGTACCGTACCACTCTAGATATAATACTAAAATCTATTGAACGCATTAAAAACCCCCAAGTTATAATTATTTACTATGAAAAGTTTTCTTGAATAACATTCTTGGAGATTCTCTTTCCATGGTAATAGAAACGACTTTTTTGTCTGAGAAATGAGCAGAGAGAAAATCTGATAATATCGGTTTGCCAAATGAAATTTCTTGTTCTAGGTTACTTGCCACTTTCACTTCCTATTTAACATATTTTTCAAAGGAGATGGAATAACCCTGATTAAATTTACTAAAAGTACGTAGTAGATGAAAATGGATTCATCAAGACATCCCATAGAATTAACTGAAAGTGAGAAAACCGTTCTCAATATCATAAATGAACTTGAAAAACGAGAAAAAAACCCTGAAACGAATGAAATTACGATATCAAACGAATTGAAGATCACCCTTTCAGAGGAGGGTATTAAGAAGCTGAAAATGATTTCAGAGAAAAATATCGATTCTGATTCTGCAATTAAATCACTCAAAGAAAGGTCCCTTCTTCTTAATAATCGAGTAGATCTTGAACTGTCTGAATTAGGAAAGGATTTCTGTAAAAAACTTCGCTCGGAACAATTAAGTAACTGGTACAATGATAACCTTCTTCGTAATGTAAAAAGTCAAGCTTATGCCTCGTTCTGTGAACAAGTTTATGGTAAAAATTTAGCACAATACAATGTTTTTGATATGCACCAGTTAAATGCTCTAATTTCGTCCTTCAATTTAAAATCCACTGATTTAGTTTTAGATCTTGGATGCGGATTAGGTAAAATTACAGAATATGTCCAACACCATTCTGGTGCGAAAATTATAGGGTTAGATTTTGCAGAAAAACTCCTAACATGGGCAAGGGCAAATACTCAAGCTAAAGAGGGGAAGCTTGTATTTCAGGTTGGTGATTTTGATAATCTTGATTTTGCTTCATCTACGTTCGATGCGATATATGCAATAGACACTCTTTATCCATGGTTCATAGGAAGCCTGGATAAGACTATTGCTAAAATATCTGATATCTTGAAACCAAGCGGACAAGTAGGTATTTTTCTCGCTCAGATTATTGAATCAAAGAAAGACTCTTACCTTTTAGATCCCAGTTCTACAGAAATAGCGCAGGCATTATCAAATCAAGGATTTAATTTTTCTACAATAGACTTCACTGCTAATGCACGGTCAATTTGGGTAAAAGAAATAGAAATTGGAAATAAACTGAAAAAAATGTTTGAAGAGGAAGGTAATTTAGATCTGTGTGAAGAGCTAATAAATGATGGCAAGAGATGGCTTCATAGAAACGACAATAATCTCCAGAAGCGATACTTCTATCACGCATTTAAGAAACACTAGTGATTAGCTTGTGTTTATGAGAAAATCCAGTCCCTCTTCAAAATTCCTAATCCTGTGGATGTCAACGATATCTTTACCATGATCTATCTCTGGAAGAAAGCGTTTGCGGAAAAAATGGAAGTCAAATTTCAGGAAATCTGGTTAGAAGCTATTCCATTAGAGACCGTACTTTAGACTTATCCAATTTAATGTGACCCTGGAGTCTTTTCCAAGATATGGTAGAAGTAGTTGGACAGTCTAAAGAAGAGGTTTCTTTTGAAGATTCCGGTTATTTTAGGAAATCAAACTGGTTTAAAGACACTTATGGTATTGTTGCCTTAGATAGTAACAAAGAAAAACCACCATTAAATGATATTTACAGAAGCTCGTTGGAATGGGCTCTTGAAGTGATTAGACGTCCAAAAGTAAAAAATTTTCACAATGGGTTAATGTCTTATACTATATGGGCTGATAAATTACAAAATGATAATGAATTTCCTAAAGATGATTTTGATATTCTAGCTGAACGAAAAATGGTTCACTACGATGCAATGACAATGGTTGCAGAAAGATTTCAGGCATCAAAGTTTTTAAAACAAATGGCTGAACATGATTCATTCAAAAAAGCTGATTCAGACCTTCTAGAGGCTGCAAAATGCTTTGAAGAAGAATGGAAGTGCATGGCTGAATGGTGGAAGATTGTTGGCAAGATTTGGGACGATGAAAAAGCACAAATCACTGCCTTGGCAAATCCCGAGATCAGAAGAAAATTTGTTCCAATAATTCTGAAAGCACGAGAAAATGATGAAACTGGAGCAAATTATATTGAAAAAGCTTTAGCTAAAATGTAATTAGTCGAATAGAAAAGGAAAAAACTCGAAATCAATATTTCATAACTTTAACATTTTTCTACTAATAGTTTCAATATGATTTCCATAAACCACAATTGCCTCTAAAACAGTTGCTTTAGGAATCATTTTTTTAAGATCAGTAACACAACTATCTTTACCCCCTCCACCGTGTGAGATAAATGGAATTACTCTTTTTCCAGAGAAACTATGGACTGAAAGAAATGTTACTACAGGTGGAGCTATCGTCTTACACCAATTTGGGGAACCAATGAAAATCACATCGAATTTTTCAATGTTTTCCAATTTCTTTTTCAGTGGTGGTCTATATTTCCTTATAATTTCATCCTTACCAACCTTCAATACATCTTGATAGCTTTCAGGATACTTTTTAGCAGGTTCAATACGAAATAATACTCCTCCAACCATTTCATTGATTTTAAGGGCGATCTCTTGGGTGTTTCCAGAGTAAGAAAAATAAGCAATTAGTATCTTGGATGTTTCATTTGAATTCATGACTAAATTTGTCAGACAACTCGTATAAAAGAATTCTGGACAGGATGAGTTTGTACAATTTACTCTTAACTCTCTGGGAAGATTGTGACTCACTCTTTTCAAATGTTATCTTTCATGTTTTTCAACGAGGTGGTCTGGAAGCGTAACCACAAATTTACATATGTCGTTACCCCTTAAAATGGATTCGACAGGTTCTACCGTTACTTTTGAATCAAGAACATACTCCCAGTAATTTTTATAATATCCTGCACTACAATTACAGAAAATAGGATCCAGTTCAAACGAATTATCTTGTAAACCTTCCCGTACCCACGGGCAGTGGCAGTAATAATATTTCTTTTTCTCTGGGTCGTTCTCTGCAATAAACTCTTTAGCCATATAAGGAATTTTAGTAATTATTAGTCTATTTTCTTCCCATATTCCTGATTCAATACTAGGATTAGCTTCTACGTAATCTATTACGGATTGATCTATTTCTTGGGTAAAGAATAATGATCCCTCATTTATATGGTTAGTTAGTGTTTTTTTTAATTTCTTTTTCTTATAAACCAGAAATTCTGCAAAATCGTTTAGTTCTACATATTTCTCTCTATCAGGTTTATAGGAATCAATATATTTATCTCTCAGGCCATCATTAAGCAGTTTTTTACATTTTTCACGAGGAATAAGGGATATAAATTTATCAATCAGTTGTTTAGTGATTAAAGGACGATCTTTAGGATGAAGACCCAATGGAGGTATCTCACCATCGAAAACTTGATCTCTTATTTCTTTACTAAACAACTCCTCTAATCGTGATGAAAAATTAAACATAACCTCTCCTCCATCTATGATTTCCATAATAGCTAAAATTATGTCATTACTATTGTAGAAATAGCCTAGACGGAGTATATATATGAAATTGTCAAAAGAATTTTTTTTATGTTCAATAAGATAACTAGAAAACTTATGAACATCCTCATAGGATGGATTATTTATCGTTGATCCTTTTTGATCAAGAAAGTCAGCAAATTCAGAAATCAGATTATTTATTTGTAATATTGTATCGTTTGATGTTCCTTTTTCTTGTAACCACTCTTTAAATCCCTGTACAATCATAAAATCACTTTTTATAAAAATATGATAAGTTAGATTACCAAAACACAGGAATTATGGTAGATTTAAGCTTTTGGGTTTTGGTAGGAATATTCATATTATGAGTTCAGTCTAAGGAGATCCCTTCTCTGTTTAGAAAAAAAGAGAAGATATTTTCATATCTTCGGGGGTATGATTTTTGAACCCTGAAAATTCTTTATAGACTACTCTGGGGGTTCAGGATCCCATCGATATTGGTATCGGTTCTGCCATTCTAAAGCCCAGTGATGCATTGCCATTTTTGGGTTTTGCCCGTCCAAAGGACCGTACTGATTTCTTTTACCATCACCTTGATTGGGATCCCCACCATCCTCTCCATCAGAAGGGGCTGGACAGTCGTCATCTCGATCACGATCTCGATCACGATCTAGGTCACCATTTTGCAGACCATCTCCTGGAATATCAGGAGTTGCGTTTGCTAATCCTAATCCTCCAAACATTAGGAGGATAATGGAGAGAAATGCTAGGAGTTGTGGTATTTTCTTAAATTTTATCACCTTTTACTCTGATTTTTGTCACAGTTCGCTCCTTGAACTGTGACTAAATGGCAAAGTTACTCATCATTATTAGTGAAATGAGGAACATTTTTTTGGTGATCACTCGAGTAACAATCCATTATGACTACTGATACTCATACATTTATAACAGAAGAACTTCAAATTCCCGTTGCTGATCTGATACTTTCTGGAACCTTGACTATTCCTTCTGAAATTAGTAAACCACCCGTTGTAATATTACTCAGTGGATATGGACCTAGTGAACGGGATTTTGAGGGACAAGGACTAGAGAAATTCCGTATTATTTCTTCACATTTTTCAGAAAATGGAATAGCTTCATTTAGGTATGATGATCGTGGAGCTGGAAAGTCTTCTCCTGTTATATGGTCTGATTACACGTTTTACGATCTTGCTGATGAAGTACTGGAAATTATGTCTTTTTTAAAAAAGCATCCCAGGATTGACTCTTCTAGGATAGGCCTACTGGGTCATAGTTTGGGTGCAGCCATTGCGCCAATCGCAGCATCTCAGTCAAAGGATGTCAAATTTCTTGTTTTACTGGGTGTACATGGCTTAATAGGTACTAATACAGGAAGTATAACACGAAAATATATTGGTCAAGCTTTAGGTGAATCTAACCATGAATCTGAAAAAGGAATGGAATTTGTAAATTCTATTTATAATGAAATTCTTGCTGATAAGGATTGGGAACAAGTACGTTTACAAATTCGTAAAGAATTTGAACAAAAGTATTTTAAGTTGGCAGATAATGTGAAAAAAGATTTTTCTTCTGTTGATAAGTACCTTAAATCTACATATGAGGGTTTTTTATATACTGAAGGGAATACTCCCATGTTTCGTTCATTTCTAAGGTATGATCCAAGTAAGTCTTTTTCTAAAATTAAGTGTCCCTCTCTACTGCTTTTTGCAGAGCTAGATACTTTCCATCCACCTGAAGAACACAAGCATAAAATCTTAGAAGTTCTTTCTGTTGCAGGAAATGAAAATGTAACAGTGAAAGAATTTCCTCAAACATCACACGAATTTACAACAACAGATTCAAGAGCTCGAAATGAGTTTGCCACTGATTTTCTCTCAACAATCAGTGAATGGATAGTAGATGTGGTTAACAGTCAATGAGCGCAGTATTAGAATGGCTCCTAGCAAATGGAGGACCTGTTATTCGTTTTCGTACATTAACTGAGTTACATCCTGATCCTCCTTCACATAACACACTCGAATTAGTAGCAGAGATTCTTAGCTCTCCAAAAATTGTTTCTTGGCTTCAACTTCATCCTTCTACTTTTCCAGGAAGTCCTTTTGGTATTCATGGATCTAAGAGAGTTTTGTATGAAAATTATGTTCCAAAAATGATACAATTTGGGTTAAACGTTTCTGTGGACCATATAAACACGTATCAATCTTTTTTCAACTCAAAAATTGATCTATCAATAGATTGGGGAGTCTTGAATCTTTTAAAGAGTGCCTATACCTCATTCTCAATTCAATTTGGGATCAAAGATGATCGAAATATTTCATTTCTAGTTCAACGTCTTGAACAAATATATGGTTTTGTGAAAAGAAAGTCATTTGATATATATGATGATCCCACGAAATATCCCTCAATGCCTAGTTCTATGCGTGGCCGTCCTTTATTGAACCCAAATCTATATCTTGACAATATTATCCCTGTTCCTACCATTTATGATGTGTTGGCGGCTAAATCTCTTTATAAAACTTCTTACATAAAACTTGACTACATTAAAGCAATTATAGAGTATATATTTGATCCACAGTTCCAATCCCTTCATCCTGGGTTTGGAATTTACTACAATTCAAAGAATAAACGTTTCTATGCCCATGGTTGGAAACCCCATTTAGAGAACTTTTCCTCAGAGACTAGTTCTGTGAGAAATAAATCATTATTCCTTCTTCAATTGTGGATATTCAGCCATTTTCCCTTTATCCACTCCCAGAAATGGTTTAAGCGAGGTTTAAAAGTGTTAGAGTCCTACAAAACCGATCGTGGGACTATTATTCTCCCTAAAGGATTTCTAGAGGAAAAGCACTCTGGATATTGGGTTAATGGAGCCTATATGGGACTAGGTGAAAGTAGAAAAGCAAGGATTTGGCAAGAACTTGAGTCTACGTTTTGGTTTTTATCAATTCTAAAGAATTTCCACAGTAAACAATAACACTCCCATTAGAATACACGTATTTAAATATACAGACCAACAATATACCTTTAGTTAATCCAAACGATTCGTGTTTCACTGTGAGAGACAATGATCTCTAAAGAAAGAGAGCTTGAGTTAATTCTCGAAGCCACAAAAGAAGTGCTATCACTCCAAGAATTTAGTGTAACGGCACATAATATCTTTGATATGTGCAAAGAGCTAACTGGTGCAAGCGCGGGATATGTAGCACTTCTAAGTGAAGATGGATCGGAGAATGAAGTCCTGTTTTTAGATGCAGGAGGAAGAGAGTGCACTGTAGATCCATATCTTCCAATGCCTATAAGAGGATTACGAGCTGAATCCTATCACAAGCTTACCAGTGTATATGATAATGAATTCTGGGATAGTGAATGGATGAAGTTCATGCCAGAAGGTCATGTGGGTTTGGAAAATGTAATGTTTGCTCCATTAGTAATTGAAGGCGTTGCTAGAGGATTAATTGGACTTGCAAATAAGAAAAGCGGTTTTAATGATGATGATGTACGAATTGTTTCCGCTTTCGGGGATTTATGCGCAATTTCCCTACAAAATAGCTGGTATATTGACAAACAAGGTCAAGCATCCAGAGAAATCTCAACATTGAACGAATCACTCTCAATTATCAATAAAATTCTCAGACATGATCTCATGAATGATATTGCAATATTAGTAGGTTATCTTACTCTCTTCGAGAAAGGTCAGACACTTGAAATCAATAAAATGTTTGGTACTTTAAAGAAGATGCAGAATTTAATCCAGCGAATGCAAGAATTAGAGAAAGTAGCCGCAACTGGACATCCAACAGAAGAATTCGCCCTCAAACCAATCCTTTCTGAATTAATTAACAATTATTCAAATCAACCTATTGAATTTACTATTACAGGAGAAGGTTTCGTCTTGGCTGATCTTGCGATTTCATCACTTTTTGATAATATCATTCGCAATGCTGTTCTTCATTCTGGAACGGAGAAAATTGATCTAGAGATTCATCCAAATGATCAGTTTTATAGGATCAGAATTACCGATTATGGAAAGGGAATGCCAGAATCTGTCCAAAATAGTTTAAATCAAGGAAAATTTTTTGATGATTCGAATTCACCTAATCTGGGTCTATTTATTGTTAGTAGATTGGTTAAAAAGTATAATGGACATCTCTCCGTTACATCTGAAGACCAAAAAGGTACCTCTTTCTTAATTCAATTAGTTAATTCAAGATATCAAGAACCATCCGAACATTAATCCCGTTAATCTCTATTATAGCTCAGAATTTAAAGCCTGAGTAATCGCTTTTCGTATCCCCTCTCGTGGTGCCTCATATCCCCAAGAAATCTCTTTTCCATTGACAAAAATCGCACGTGGAATTTGATGATTCATGAATTGCTCTCGATCATCAGCAGAGTATTCTCGTAGAACAACCTTATCCTCAAAGTCAGCTACTACTTCTCGAACTCTTCCTGTTTCCGTATTTGAAGTCTCACAAAATGTATTGTAAAATAAATCAATAACCACCTTTCCAGAGATTGGGTTATGGGTATAATTTCTAACAAGAAATGCTGGTTTTTCTGCCCTGGATTTCTGAATTTTCCATAGTAGCACTTCCTCATAATTTCCTGATGGATGTTTCGCTCTTCTAACCTCTTGATATCCATTCTTCCTGAAAAAATCTGCTGGCATTAACCAAAAATCAGATTTCCAATCATAAGCCAAGACGACAATTCCTTTTTTTCTCTGATTTTCTACTTCATGTTCTGCAGCTTTAAGTAACTTTTTTCCTATTCCTATTCCTTTAAATGGTTCATTAATATTGAGACAAGGAATAACCAACAAATCTTTACCAATGGGCCCCCATGGACTTATTTCTATCGGCATACAATATAGAAATCCCGCCCTGACGTTATCACTTAACGCTACTTTTGCACGAAACCCAAGTTGATATTTTTCACTAAACCACTTCTTTCTATGCACTCCAAATTCTAAACAATCGGCAATGAATATGGGACTTTCTTTTGCTTCCTCCCTACTATGTCCACACATACTAACAAACTCCTCATCCTCTGGTTGCATATCACGAATGATGATTATGGAATTCATAATAAGTCAACTGTAAATCAGAATATTATTCTTTGCATATATTACAAAGACTAGGAAGAGTTAATCGGATTTTCTCGTGGTTTGTTTTAACTTGCCATTGGATAGATTAAAGAACCCTTGGGGATCTTTTTCAATAATAATTTGATTTTGGTAACTTAAATCATTGCTGAGTTCACGTATGTTGGCTTCACTGATCGCATACTCTGATCCATTACTTAATTCACGTTTGGGAGACGAAAATTGAACAAGATTTGAGTTTTTTAAAATGGAATTTGGGGGATTATTTATCGCGAATTTTGAAGGGTCACTTAACTCTCCTAAGGGTATATTCTCCATATACGCACTACTGTGAAAAGGTTTATTTGCTAAAGAAAATGCTTTTAATGCAAACCTGAATAAAGTTAATGAGAAAGGAATGAAAAAAATAATAATCATGATATCTAATGTAATTAGTGGCAAAAAGAGAGTAAGAAAACCCAAAACAACATATGAGTATCGATTTGCAGCAACAAAACATGTGGAGGAACACACAAATCGATCCCCCCCTAAAACAGAGGAATTACTATGTCGAAGACTGATCTTTTCTGACCCACATATCTGACATCTAACATCCACTTTTTAATCTTCCAAGGAATGATATTCTCCGTGTAAAATAGTCCATCATTCTTTATAAGCTTAATTTAAATGGAACATGTTCTATTTTCTATTGAATTAAAAGGATTGGTTTAGATGTATGACGAATTTAAGGGAAAATTGTACTAATTACAGAAGAGGTTCTGGAATAGGACGCTCTACAGCATTATTATTCGCACAATATGAGGCCAAAGTGGTAATAACAAGCAGAAATTCAGAGAAAGGTAAAGAAGATGTCAAGTATATTCAAGAAGAAGGTGGAGACTCACTCTGGATAAAGACCGATGTCTCTCAATCATAAATCTTAAAGCCTAGATTGTACTTGACTATAATTATGAATTCTAAATCGTTCCTAGCGGAACAGCTAAACCATACAAGACGAATTATTGAATGGACACTAACTCTTTTCCCTGAGGAACGACTTTGGGAAGAACCAAATCACGAGTTACAAGACAATGCTCCTGAAGGGATAGATTCGTTTTTCGGAAAATGGTCTGCACTACGGGTACTGTTTCATCTACTTTATTACGAGGAAACTATCGCCTTACCGAGTCTCAAATATTGGATAGGAGGACCTTTACCATCTTATCCTAAATCTTCTGAGGAAGAAGAAATGTGGATGTTATGTACTAGTAAAACCGAGCTTATTGATAGGTTTCGAAAAATCCGCGAAAAACAACTGGATACTATTAAAAGCATAAATCCAGATGAGTGGGATTCTGAAAAGTTAGAATATTATGGACATGGGCATGTATCAGCTTATTGGTTTGTAGCAAAAACTATTCAACACACTTTCTCGCATGGAGACAAGCTCTTAAGGAAAGCACTCTATTGGGATGATTTTTGAGGAATCATTTTCTTCTTAATCGGAAAAAGATGATCAAACCCAGTTCTACTACAACACCAGCAATAATTCCTGTCCCAAATACGTCAGGATACTGGAAGATTTTGTCAAGGATGTCTCGAGGAACTGGATAAACTGTAATTGTGACCATATCTGAACTACCCAAGCCATTTTGGTCATAAACTTTCAATTCCAGATAGTGAATGTCCACACTCAGATTATATACCGAATAGGAAATTAGACTGCCATTCCAAGAACCAGTCTCAATTAAAGAATTATTCAGAAATAGTTCATACAAAGCTGGATGATCATCCGAACAATTCCAAGTGACTATCGCGTTTGAGTGATATTTTACAATAAGATCGTTTGGATTGTTCATTCTGGGAAATTCAAAGTCAAAATTCCTTAAAGGATAAAGATCAGCAAAGGGGCCTCCATCGATGGAATAATTCCCCGTTCCATTCCAATCAGACCAGTGATTCCCCGCTAGTCGTTCTGGATCATACCAGAACTCATACGTTCCATTATCAAACGCTTGTGAGTGGTTGGTTAGATATCCATTATCAATGAAGGTGTTAAAGTGGATAGAGTTTCCTTTAGTGGTATAAGGATAACCTTCTACCTCTTTATTCATAATAAAGATACCATAATCAGAATTCTGTTCCAGACGATTAAAGGAAATGGTGGAATCTTCAAGAATCGAAGCAAAAATTCCGTATTTATTATATAACACCTCATTTCCAGTGATTTCATTAGCAGAGGTATACTGTAGATTGATCCCACTATGATTATTATAAGTAAATGAATTATTGATAATTTTCATATTCCTACTGAGTTGTTCTCCAGCAGGATAAGTGTAGATTCCATCAGAATTATTAAAACAAATGTTATTTGACACTGTGATGTCAAATCCTGCAACTAAGATCCCCACGTGGTTTTCTTCACAGTAGTTTCCATCAATCACACCACTATCACTAAAATACACGGTGATTCCATATACTCGACATCCTTTGACAATGTTATTCAAGACATAGGGGGTTCCAGATTGAAGTGCACCAACAATTATTCCATACATACTAGTTGAATTTCCCTCCCCATTGATCCAGCAATTCCGAATGATAAAATCCTTCGTAGTGTTTGTGATCCAGATCGCACCTAAAGAGAAGTTGGTGATGTTAAGGTTCTCGATAATAAAAGGATTGGTAGGAGTTCCTATACCACTGGATGACACATTTTCCAATGCAGTATCATTTTCTACCATGATAGGGCCATGTTCGACGTATTGAATAATCGTAGATTCGGTTGTGTAGAAATTGGAGTGCACAGTCGTAGTAGACGCCGGTAAAAGGGACGTATCTGACATAAGACCACAAATTAAGATCATTCCGAATACAAAACTGCTGAAAAAGCGTATGTGATAATGAAGTTGAATTACCCGCATGGCAAACTATACTATCCTTACTGGTTGAAATATGCTTTTACTTCATCACGATCCTGACTATCGACACTAGAAATCACTATTGTCAGCATAATTTCAGGAAGAAAGGACTTGAATTACATTCATCAAAGATTGAGTGAATTCATGGTCGGAAGGGAAGATAGTTGTTCCATGCACCATTTGATAGGCTCTAGTACAAGAACAAGAGATATGGCTAGCGTATTTGATCCCATCTTCATTGAAATCAGTAGCCCAAGTCTCTAAATCGGTAATCATATCAACTTCAGGAACTTGATTGAATAAAAGATACACATCCAAATTGAGTGAAGGTTTAACACGTTTATAGAGGATTTCTAATAACCTGGGAACTCTGTGTTCACCATTCACACTCCAGAGGGCCTTCATCGGGGTGACTTGAGTAATCAAAAACACATACAAATGTGTATGCTGAGTGGGGTTATATTATGGGGTAGAACAAAAATCCTTGTTTTATCCTCTACACATCCAATTTCATAAAGAGTATGGAGGAACTTTTGACTTAACCCAAGAGTAACCCTCCTTTATTTTCCTAGAATAACCAATTTTGTGTGTATTACCACGATATACTAGTGTAGAACTCCGAACATGAGAAACGGGGGGTATTACAAGTAAGTCGTATTTCGTATGACGGGAGGGATACTCCTCCTTCTTTTCCTATAGAAAAAAAGGATACTTATACCTATTCCTCCAATTTTCTCAAAAGCCGGGGTGGAAGCGGAGGTTGGTACGGAGCTGCTGATGTTTGTTGTAGATTTCGAAGTTATAGGTATTTGAAGGGATATTGCTTCTACTTGATCTATTGTAAACGAAAATTCATGAAATCCAAATTCACTGAGGGCTTCTAAACATAATTTAATTTCTGATCCACTAACCCACGGAGTCCAGAATGAATCCATGGGTGAAGAAGTATTATCGAAGACAAAAAATTCCTTAATAACGGTGTTAGTTTCATCTAATAATAAGAAGAAATCATCTGGATTAAAGCTCGCATCTTTAAAGTGAATTCTTATCATATCTGCACCAGAGGCTGAAAAAATCCAAGAATATTCATTACTCGGAGACCATTTGTCCGTCATAAGGTCATAGGTTCCTCCATAAGACGTATTTTCGTAATTATCGCTTCTGGCTGTAATTTCCCCTAAGGTATACGTTTTAATATCTCCCTCTGGGTAAAGAAGTAGTTTTTCACTGTGATAGTCAATCTTTCCATCGTCGTAGGTAATTTTGAGAAGACCAAGTAATTCACTTGCATAGTTCTCATCAATATAATATAATGCAGTAAAGCTTGTCGAGTCAGTTGTATCCATTCTTCGCCAATTGTATCCATCATAAAACTCCATTGTTTGAATTCCTATCGTCTCTTCAGAATAAGCAGTTATATTTGCAGTTTTATGGTAGCTATAATTTACAAAATCGATATTTATATCCGGAATAGTATCGTTAGGATGAATAGTAAGATCATCCAATTGCTTTGATAGAGCTTCTGACAGTATGATATTTCCACTATACGTGACAAGAATAGTATCTTCCACTCTTACACTCCATCCTTCATTCAGGTTATAATAATTGGGTTCTATAGCAAGTGTCGCTCCCGCCATTATTGTATAATTTTCAAAATAAGGATGTCCAAGTACAGGAATTTCATGTACATAATCTCCTATACCATGCCCCCAATTGGGATAAATGTAAGCTCCATCCATAGTAAAGCCACTTTGATTATACACATCATACAAAATGTCATTTAAATCACCTATTTTCACTCCTGGATGAATAGCTTCAATGACAGCTGATTCCGCATCAAGAACTACTTGATATGCCTGTTTCATTTTATCAGAAGCATTTTCAAAGAAATAAGTTCTTGTTACATCAGAGCACATTCCATTATATTTGGCTCCTAAGTCTATCATAACAAGTGATTCAGATCTCGGATCAATTGGGTGAATTATATCATCATGTGGATTTCCATGTAAAAATTGAAAATCGTCTCCCGAATATATTAGGGTGGGAAAGCTTAATGCATTATCTCCTCCTTCACTCCTCGCAATTGTGTTAATTTGGTTGATAATATCCTGTTGGGTAATTATTGATTTATAAGACTTAGCTAGCAGTTTTTGGGCTTCCATATGCATTAATACACTTAAATTTGAAGCTTTTGTCATATCCTCAATTTGAGATGTTAATGATAATTTGATCTCATCAACGAATATAGGATTTGTTGGTGGAATCGCAGTTAAGTTCTCATGTGCTGAAGTGATTATCATTATGGAACTTATAAAAAGACAAAATCCAATCATTACTTGTTTAAAGGTTATGCTTTTGAATTTAGCCATGATAGTTCCATTCCTGTTGAATGATGACTTTTTAAGTTTTTTAATAGGGCAATTTCAACTTAAATCGATCATCACTGAGTTTCTTACCTATTTGATTGAAATGAATTTCGGAACGTAGATGTTAAGTAGGGGATTTTAGATTAATTAGCTTGATTATCTACATCGGACTAGAAATAAATGACAATCCCTGAACTCCTTCTTCATCACAAACGAATCCCTCCCACTGTTCTACAGTCCTTACTCCAATATGCGGAAACTCATTATTGGGAAACAAAGGATTTCCATCAGGTTGCTCAAGAGCTAGAGGAATTTATCCATAATCTTCCTTCTAAAGAAAATCTGGATGAATTATGGTATGTTTTGATAAAGCTCTTGTTTTTTGCGGGTGATTTGAGAAAATTAAACGAAGTGTATACATCAATTACAGTAACAAGTCAGGGAATTCTAGGTGTTAGAATTTTTTATGCTCTTGCATTAACTTTTCAGGGACATTCCGAAGAAGGTCTTCGGATTCTTAGCAATATTGAGATTGATACTATCGATGATCCAAAAATAAAAATCGAAGCCTTGAGCATCATTCTTTTTTTCTATTCGATTCGTCGTGATCAAAATAAGGTCGATGAGCTGTATCATAAAATTATCCATCTTTCTGAAACCATACCAGAGCTTACGGAAAGAGAAAAAGCCCACCTTCTTCCATGGGCATATATTCGTAAAGCTTATTCCATTCGTGGGCAGACCACCAGAGCACTCCATCTTTTAAATAAAGTTCAGAGCGAATTGTACATCTTTCCCCATCGATTTTTTCAAATCATGACCAGTTTATGAATTGGCCATATTTATCACATCAGTGGTGATTTTGCCAAAGCCATTGAGCTTTATGATAAAGCTATTGATTTGGCACAGGAAGTTCAAAGCTGGCATTTGCTTTCAATGATTTATAATCGAGTAGGCTTTATCCTTACAGCTCAAAAACAGGTGAATGAAGCCAGAGGATACTTCCAAGATTCTTTGGATTATGCTAATAAATCTGGTGCACGCTGGCTTACGGTTGGTCCTCTTGTCAATTTAATTCGGTGGAAGTTGAACCAAGGAAAGATTGATGAGGCGATTGAGGATTACCACACTTTTGCTAAAATTACAGAATCAGTGGGTGATGAACAAGAACAATTCTATGCTCTCTTGGCATTAGCTGAACTTTATGCCCAAATTGATGATATACCTAAGTCAAAATACTACTATTCTAAGGGGGTTAAATTAGGTTTAAAACTTGGTCATTTTCAGTTAGTAGATCAATCAAAAGAGAATAATTAAACAATTAGCAAATACTCGATTTATGTGTACTTTTGATACAATCCTTCAAGCTTTTGTTCGTCAAAACCTATATTTAGGCTTTCTACAGTTTCAAGGATATACTTTAAACTTATTTTTTGTGTAATTTTTGGAATATTTAGTTGACGTAAGATTTTTTGTGATATAGGACGCTTAGCATTCCAGTAAATTATACTATTCAGAAATTTGGAAGCTATTGGATGCGTTAATAGAGAATAGAAGAAGAGGGCTTCTTCTTTAGATTCCATTGGCAGGAGATAACTTGTATCGTCAAGAACGACTGGTTTATTTTGGATAGGGCCTATAAATACAAAATTGAGATGTTTATGCAAACCTGAAATCCCAATTTTCCAATTTGTAAATGTATAGTGTCCCACACCGAACACCGAGAACGAGGGTTTTCCTTTGTAAATAGAACTCTTGCGATTATCTAATAGAGCTCGATTACGATAGAGATAGTCCCATGTTTTTGGAGCAATTTTTCTTATTTGTTTTGTATCTTCCCCAACCGATTTTTGTGGAACTATTAACCAGCGATGGGTACCATCTACCCTATTATGGACAAGATCAGTACTTTTTAAGTGAGGGTAAAGGTAGGTATCCTCAACAATAACTCTCTTATTTAGTCCATTTATGAAGGAATCTTCATCTTTTTTTAAAATCATTATTTGAGCGGCATCATGTTTTACCCCCGATCTCCAAGATACAGAGAATTTTCCATGTAGGAATTGTGTTTCTCGAAAAGTCGACATATCATTGATTATTAGCTTGTCAATAATCCCAAGAGTAGATGAAGGCTTAGGTGCGTTGAGTGAAGGAAAAAAATGGGCTTCTTTTGTAGTGTATCCCTTGGTGATTATACATGTCAATAAGCATGCATCAATTGAGGCTTCAAAATGTGTTAAAGCATCGATTCGATGGATTGTATATGATGAAACTGGCAGGTCATGAGTATGAATATACTCGAAGATCTTTCTAGCAACACTTACCTTACACAACATGGCCAACGTGCCTGTGGACTCATTCATGGCGCCTAACAGTTGGAGAATCATCCATTCAGATATATCGAAATTACTTTTTCCAGTAAGAGAATCTAAGCCTTTAAATCCATGTATATTGCTTTTCTTCGGTAGATTCTTCCCATTAATTAATCCTTGGGTAGATGAGGTAATCCAAGGTAAATTTCCTATGATTAAAATTGGTTTTGCTAATTGAGATAAGAATTCCTTCCAATTCTTTTGAAAAAAGTCTGTATTTTCTAATGTAACCATTTGTCTCTTCTTGAGCTTGACAATGTTTTTTCTTAAAATGGCTAAATACTTCTTATTAATATCAAATCCATAAATTTTTTTTACATCTGGGAAATTTTCTGCGGCTACAAGTATAAATGCACCTGTACCACATGTAGGTTCCAGAATTGAGGAAGGAGAAATTCCTTTTCCTTTCAAATTCTTTATGACTTCCTCCGCAAGCACTGATGGAGTTTGGAAATCCCCATACTCTTTAGTGTGGTTTTGCTTACGTGAGTTCACATACATCTTCAGAATCTTGTTCATTATTAATCTTTCTTGTATTGTGAATCTCTAGTAAATTATTACTTTGCAACTGCAATTCAGCAGATAGTCATGGTGTAACTTCATCACAGGACTATAAGGTTTTTATAAACTCTGAAGAGGATCTTATAAGACTGTGATGACCCATTTTTTAGATGAATTACTTAATCCAAAATCTGTAGCATTTCTAGGGGCTTCCAATAATATAATGACCATGGGAACTGGTCAGTGTTATGCTCTCAAGTCACGATATAAAGGAAGAATTTATCCAATCCACCCTACGGAAGATAAAATTCTAGGCTTGCAAGTGTATCGGAGAATAGAAGATTTACCTGAAATCCCTGATCTTATAATTATCGTTCTTCCTACACGACTTGTAACAAACTATTTAGAAGCAGCAGGGAAACTCGGTATTCCTTTTGCGATAATTGTTTCAGCTGGGTTTAGTGAAATCGGGGAGGTAGACAATCAAGAACGGTTAGATGAAATTGCAACTCAGTATAACATGAGATTCATTGGTCCGAATTGTATTGGAGTAATTAATACTCATTCGAGGTATGGCACACTCAATTGTACCTGGTTCCCTTTTGATCTACCTGAGGGACAGAAAGGAAACATTTCCTTACTGAGTCAAAGTGGATCATGGATTTCGCAAATATTGATTTGGGCAGAAAGAAGAGGAATCAGGATTGGAAAATCGATTTCCGTTGGGAATGAGGCCAACACTAGCATGACAGAATGCCTAAATTATTATTATCAGGATCCTCAAACTGAAGTAATAGGTATGTATATTGAGGGGATTAAGAAAGAGGGAAGGAAATTTGTTGAAGCATTGCAAACAACCGCAGGAAAAAAACCAGTTGTCGTTTCCTATCATGGTGGAACCTCTGCAGGAGCACGTGCAGGATTATCTCATACTGCCTCGTTGGGGGGGAAACCCTCGGTCTACAATGCGTTTTTCAAGCAATCAGGAGTAATTCAAGCGGCTAATATGGAAGAACTGTTTGAATTTACTCATGCGTTCTCATTAGCACACCCTCCTCAAGGTAATAGAATAGGTTTGATTACAAATTCTGGAGGGCCAGCAGTTACTCTTGCCGATCTCTGTGAGAAGGAAGGACTTGAAGTAGTAGGGTTTTCAGAGGATTTAACGAATCAATTAGCCGAAATTATCCCTGCAGTAGCTTCAGCTAATAATCCAATTGATTTAACTTTTGACATGAATTTCTCATTATTTTATGAAGATGTTCCCAAACTCGTTTGGCATTCAGGAGAAGTGGATGCTTTAATTTTCTACGGAATATTTGGTAGTAGTATGCTTGAACGATCCGTTCGCTTCAATAATGGAGAATTCAGTGAACTATTCCCACTAGAGGCAATGAATTTCCTTGTTAAAGAAACTCTAGATAGATTCTTTGAATGGGTTCATTCTAATAAAATCCCTGTATTGATAAGTTGTATAGATACTGCCGATAAGCTTATTCCTGTTCTACAGAATAACCAGATTCCAGTTTTCAAGTGGCCTGGAATGACGGCAAGAGCTATGCGAGCCCTTGTTCAGTATTATTCGAAATAAGCAATATTTAGAGAAGTATCAAACTTTATTTTTGTGTAGATATTTTGATTCCTTGTGTTTTAATAAATGGGGTGGTTAGATATCCACTAGTAAGTTGAGTTTCTTTTGAAAGTCCAGTAATATTATTTAACACATCAAAAACATTTCCTCCAATGGAAACGTTAATCAATGGTTCCGCTAACTCACCTTTTCGTATTAATTGAGCACCCTTTGCTATTCCACTAAACATTCCGTTTTCTACTCTGAATGAACCAGAAAAGTATTCGAATATAATCCCAAGTTTAATATCCTCATAAAATTCTTCAGTATTCATATCTCCATGCAGTATGTGGGGTACATTTGGAAAGATTTCACTTGGAGGTAAGATAAATCGTGATCCTCCCAGTCCTCTCCATGAATTGCCAGTGGACACAGTATCCATCTTATTAGCTCGCAATTCGTCAAATAAAAAGGTTTCTAGGATACCATCTTTTATTATTGATACTTTTTGTGTTTTGTTTCCTTCATCATCAAAAGGTCTGCATCCACTTCCAGCATCAGGGTTGTGAGAGTCATCTATAAAGTTGAATGTATCGACTGCAACGGAATCTGCTAATTTATCCTTCCACATCGAACGGGCTTGTTCTACACTGTCTGCTCTAATTGAATGAGCAATTACATAAAAAAGCGGTTGTAGAACACCGTTCTTACTAAAGACAACGACATCCGAATCAATAGTGGGGGGAGTGATTGCCTCTAAATTTCTGATCGCTCTAGAAGTGAGCTTGTCCCCAAACTTGGAAAAATCAATATTTGACGCCTCATGAGTGAAAAAGCTATCAAAAACAAAAGATCCGACTTTTTCCCCTTCTCTTGCTACTGCAAGGAAATTTCCAGAAAGGCCGTTCGACCTTGTGAATCCTTCTACACCCAAAGAATTGACAATTCCACAGGTTTCTTCTTCAATCTCGATACTACTAAGATTAGTTCGTACACCTACTTTTGCATCTCGCATTGGTTGAAGTACTAATTTTGCGTAATCAATCATTTCTTCAATAGTTAATTCTGCTACTGAATTAGTAAAAATTCCATTGATTTCTGAATAATTTGTTGGAACGGTTAACTTAATTCCTTGTTTTTCTGGGGCAACCTTTGTAATACTAACTGCTTCATCAACACAGGTCTTTAGAGACCCTATATCAATCTTATTCGTGTAAGAAAATCCTTCTACCTCGTTGTTAAGAACACGAATTGCGAATCCTAATTCGGATGTTGCTCTTTCGGTTGAGATGGATTGACCCTCAGTCATGACTTGAGTGTTTTTCCTGTGATGAAAAAAGACTTCTGCTCCAGTGATCGCTTTTGTATTAGAATAATCTATTAATTGTTGACTAAGATCAAGTAAATATTCTTTAGATTCACGCTCAGTAGTCATATTATTTTCCTCCAGCAAGCATCGCCTTTACAGCTAAGTGGGGACCCCCTGCATCAACTTTAGCAGGCTGTTCTTTTCCACAAAAACCTGCCCCTAAATTAGTATCAAAATCATTCCCTACACCGAGAATATTATTTAAAACTTCGAAAGCATTCCCTGTTAAGACAGGGTTCTGAAAAAGCTCCTCAGTTATTTCACCTTGCTTTATTTTATAGCATTCGACTGCTCCGAACATAAATTCTCCTGAGCTATCAGCTTGTCCGTTTTGCAAGGATTTAAGATAATAACCATCTCCAATTGATTCGCACAATTCATCAAAAGTCATATCTCCTGCTTTAATGTAGGTATTTCGCATTCTAACGATCGGTTCATTATTAAATGTGTATGCGCGTGCGTTCCCAGTCGGTTCTACCCCTAATTCGGCTGCAAATGCTCTATTCGTCAAATAACTAGTCATGATACCGTCTGTAATGATATGCACTGTTTTTCCCCTAACTCCTTCGTCATCAAATGGTAACCAGCCAGCTCCCATCCATTTTGATCCCTCAAGAACAGGGGAGTCAATGATTGTTATAGATTCATCACACACTTTTTGGTTAAGTTTACCTTGTGTAAACGAACCTACTTGAACGAGATCTGCCTCTGCTGTATGTCCTATTGCTTCATGCGCAAAGACTCCAACCAATTGTTGGTCTAGTAGTAAATTACTTACCCCACTCGGGGGAAGAGAAGCTTTAACTAATTTTAATGCTTTCTGAGCAGACTCCTTTACTACTTCATCCATTGGATGTAAATCAAAAAATTCAGCACCACAGGTATGTGACCACGATGTATATCCACTTGCCATTTTCCCTTCCTCCATGGCTACGGCATAGGCCATTAAAGTGGGTTTCATATCAATCCAGCTAACACGAGTACCTTCATTGGTAACAATCATACGATTATCAATAACTTCATTGTAATTGATCGTGAGACTTTTAATAGGTTGCATGTTCTCCGTAACCTTAGTGGCATCAATTATCATTTTTAGCTTCTCCTCCGTCGATAATTCTTGTAAATGCCTCTTTCTGGGAGAGGTTGCAGTTTCATTGATTATCTCAATTTCTGCCAGCTCTACTTTATTTTCTTTATATGGTGCTGAATTTTTGGCTAACTTTGCAGCAGAACGAACACTTTCAACAATTTCCTGTTTAGAAGTTTTATTAGTTGCAGAAAGACCCCAACTTCCATTAAGCAGGACTCTTACACATACACCTTCCCTTGAACCAGTTGTACTTGTTAATTCTCCATTTCGATATCGGAAATTAGCAAGGTACTTATCTTGATAGCGAAGTTCAACATAATTTGCTCCTAGCTTCTCCCCTTCCTGCAATCCTAAAACTAATAAGTCTTGATCAAAAAAACTCATGATTCATACCAACCTATAAGAAAGAAGGGAAGTTTTAGAAAACTTTTCTCACCTTCTCTGATGTCAGTATGGTCAGCTTTTTTTATATGATTAATTTTTGGTAGGTTAAGAACGACTCAGTTCTTAGAAGTATAGAAAGTAAAGAAATCGAATTTGAGGTTATTTTCATGTGGGATTTAGTTCCTGAACAATAGAAACACGTTTTTAACAGGTATCGCATTAAAACAGTCAAAATTTACAACTAAAAAAGATTTTTTGAATTCTATCTTAACCGCAGATAAGCACCACTCTTTTATCTTCCTTGACTATGAGGGTCAAGATCATCTTTTATCAATTCAAGCGATAAGAGAACTTGTACTCCAACTCAAGAATAATTTGGTACTAACTGTTGCAGTTAGGGCTTTAGAATTTCAAAATGGTACTGATCTTTGGAGATCATACCTTGATTTACTTGATGATTGTTCAAATTTAAGTTTGAATATTGTCGCAGGTCATCCAGCTTATAATTTAAACCAAACTGTATTGCTGAAAACTGCTTTTCAGAAATTCTTTTCACAAATAAGGAAAAGGACAAACCGTCCAATTTTTTTCGGAATCGATAATATTTCTTCAAGTCTTATTAAGAATGTTTGTCAACAATATTCTCCGATCATTCCATTTGGTCTCAATGGTGACGCACGCTTAAAGAATGGGTTTTCAAAGGATTATGAAAATTACTCACTAGCAGTTTACGCTCCTTTAGCAACCACAATCCAGAAGATTGATAGCAGTCTCGATGAACTATTACCATATCTTCTTAGACGGAAATCAATTCAAGATCAACTTCGATGTACTGAGGAGTGGAATCCAGAGCAATCCTATACATCTTGGTCTACAGCACCTGAAAAAGTCCAAAAGGTAATTAAAAAGAATTTGAATGATTATATTCTTACAGATTCAAATATTGAGACGAAAATATCTGAATATAAGTCACAGAATATAAAACTGGTAGTAGGGTATCCAAGCATTTCTTCAATTAGCGACCAGCAAATCGAGGAGTTCATAATTTCATGATTCTCGGAAATAAAAATATAGAGAGGAGGTTAAATTAACCATTTTCCCTCTTTATAAATTACATCTCCATCCAAGAGTATTTTGGATCCTGGAACCTTCATATCTTTCAAAATATCCCAGTGGATAGAGGATTCGTTCTTTGAACCTGTTTCGGGATATCCCGAACCCAAAGCAAGATGAACCGTACCACCCATTTTTTCATCAAATAGCATATTTTTAGTAAAACGTTGGATACCATAGTTGGTTCCAACAGCAAGCTCACCTAGCACATCAGCATTAGGAACAGTGGTCACCATCTTCTCCAATAATTCTTTCCCTTTTGCGGCATCGAATTCCACAACTTTTCCCTCTTTGAAAGTCAATCGGATATCTTCAATCTCCTGTCCAGCCATTATTCCTGGGTAGGTGAATCGGATAGTACCATTAACCGCATCTTCAATTGGAGCAGTAAAGACCTCTCCATCAGGTAAATTTTCATGTCCACTACAATTTTCCCAGATACGTCCCTTAATACCTAAGGTTAGATCGGTGTCTTCTCCAATGATTTGCATTGTAGCACCTTTATCAAGAATATCAACAACTTTTTGCTGTTTGGTTTCAAAATCCTTCCAAAATTGCACAGGGTCAGGTTGATGGAGATTAAGTGCGTTGTAGGCGAATTTTTTATACTCTAAAGGTCCCATATTTGCTTCTTGTGCGAAAGCATCACAGGGATAAGGTGAAATATTCCACATAAGATCTTTTGAACCAGCTCGTTCAAGAAAGATCTTATTTATTTCTTTATTTGCTTCAGCTATCATAACTTTCTTTTCAGGAGGAACACTTGTTAAATCTCTTGTATTGAAGGAAGCGTATAGATTGATGTACTTTTTTACGGTTTTTATTAGTTCCAGCTTCAATGGATTGACGTATTTAATCTGATTTTCTGAAGCATATTTGAAAAATAATTCATCTTGGCCATTAAAGCTAAGATCCACAAATGTTATATAGCCCCCAGCTTGGATTACTTCAAGATAGACATATTTTACTAGGGAGGAAGCAACTGTCGGTGCTTTTATATATACAGTATCTCCAGGCTCAACTTTAACAGCATATTGCACTACTAATTTTGCTAGTTTCTCATTATAATCCGCATACATGGATAAATCACAATTCAAGGGAAAATAAATTATAGTTTTGAATATTCTTAACGTGGTTAAACTTCTCCAAGGACTGAAAACCTTAAGATTTAGAATAAATTCAGAATATTTCTAGGTTTAACACTGGTGAATATCGATGGAAATTGCTTCTAATCTTGTTAGTACAGTTGTAAATGAAAAAACAAAAGAAATAAGTTGGAGAGATATTATGTTATATGCCACGGCTATTAATGATTGTAATCCCTTCTATTTTAATGATGAACGAGAAGGAGGAATCGTAACTCATCCCCTTTTTCCAGTATCACTTACCTTACCAATCGTAGAAAATTTAACTGACAATATTACAGAGAATTCACACAAGAAATTTCCTTTTGAACTATTGATGACTGTTGTACATTATTCAGAGCATTTAAAGATACATAGATTGATCAAAACAAATGATATTCTGAGGGTTAATGGTAATATTGAAGCAGTGATTTCACATCGTGCAGGGACACATGTGATATCGAAATTTACAGGTACTGATCAACAAGATAACTTGGTTTTCACTGAATATCTTGGTGGAATGCTCAGGGGAGTTGAATGTATTGGAGGAGATCGAGGTAAGGAGAAGATACCAAAGATCCCCCAGTTGGAGAAACCGTCTAGAATCTTGTGGAATGAGGAAATTAAAGTTAATCCCTTACAAGCTCATATTTATGATGGATGTGTCGGGCCCACACTACCATTTCACACCTCTAAGGAGATTGCTCATCAGTTAGGATTACCTGATATACTTTTACAAGGTGTATGTACTTTAGCCATTGCAGTTAGTGAGATTATCCAAAGAGAGCTTGATGGTGATCCTACTCAAGTGTCAGAAATCGCGTGTAAATTTACATCAATGGTTATCCCTGGTTCTAATATTGAAATTCAAATTATTGGCAAGAGAAGGAGTAATAATCAACAAGAAGTCTTCTTTGAAGTGTATAATGAGAAAAAGAAAAAAGCAATCCGCAATGGATATCTGAAAACATCCGATTAGGAAGAGAACCTGAGATAAAGGTTTCTTTTTATTCGTGAGCTCTGAACACACTAATTTCTCATAAATTTACATTCCTAAACTGATTAAAGAATCCATCGTGTTGTCCCAGGAAGTATTCACAGCGTCTGAGTCAGGAGGAAACTCATTTGCATAGCGAAGATAGCCTACTTGCGCTAAATGATGAATTGTATGAAACGATGTATGCCAGACAACCCATGCGAGTGTAGCTCCATCTTTTGGCTCGCGAGGAATGAAATCTTCGTCTTCAGACTTATGTACTAAGGTTCTTAGAAAAGACTGCATTGAAGAATACAGTTCTAGTAATTCTGATGAATCCAGTGAAGCTAGTTGATCTAGAGTTACAGGTGCTTTGTGGCCAATATGATCCAACCAGTATATCTCACCCTCTAAGATGTGACGGAAGATTTCAAGAATTGGTTTTCCTTTCGAATCTTTAGGAGACCAATTAAACATTTCAGTAGTTAATCCATCAGTTAATCGTTGTCCGTAATTTCTCAAAGTATCAATGGTCTTGAGAAGACGTTCTTGTTTGGTTTGTTGTTCCATTTTATATCTCACATTTTTAGCTTGTATTTTAGTTGAAATATTGTATACTGGGGCTCTCTACTAAAGAATTAATATCCTCAAAGTTATGAATCTCGCATAAGTCCACTTATTTAACCTCTAGGCTCTCTACTAGTATCCTTCTGAAGATCGCTCAAAAGAGTTTAATAGTAAAAGGATTTTCTGGGGTATTTATTCAGATAAAAAGTGGTTAAGAAAATGGTTTTAGTTGCAGGGATTCAAATAGCCCCAGTGTTTTTAGACAGTCAAAAAACGTGGGTGAAATTATCAGAATTCATTAGAGAAGCTCATGATAAAGGATCTAACTTAGTTTCATGGGGAGAATCGCTGATTCCAGGCTACCCATTTTGGTTGGGAGCATCAGGAGCTGCCAGTTGGGATAACGCTGATCAAAAAAGGGCCTTTAGCACTTATTGGCAAGAAGCCCTTGATTTGAATTCTAGCTCGATTCTTACTGAAATGAAAGATCTAGCTCGAGAATTAAAAATTATGATGATGGGTGGGATAGCAGAAAAATCGAGTGGATCAATACATGCTACTCTTATTACAATAGATGAAAACGGTGAATTAATTAATCGACATCGAAAATTAAAGCCTACATATGCTGAAAGACTTGTATGGGCTGATGGCGACGGTTTAGGTCTGAAAACCGTTCCATTCCAAGGATACCAAATTGGAGGGTTGAATTGTTGGGAAAATTGGATTCCATACGCTCGGGCTGCTCTTCATAAGCAAAATGAGATGCTTCACATAGCTGTCTGGCCAGGAAATAGTCATGTAACAAGTGACATTACTAGATTTATTGCTAAAGAGGGTCGTTATTGGGTTCTATCAGTATCTGGTCTTATTAGAACAGATGATGTTACTCACCTTTCTGAAGAGGATTTTCCCATTAAATCTGTATTGGATTTAGATAACAAAAAGGAGAAATTATGGCAAAATGGAGGATCCTGTATTTCAAATCCAGGGGGGAAGTATGTAACCAAACCAGTGGTAGGAAAGGAAGAAATACTTTACGCCGACATTGATTTTCGCGCAGTTATTGAAGAACGACAGAATTTCGACTATTCGGGTCATTATAGCCGTTTTGATATATTCAACGAACCGCTACGGAAATAAAATAGTTAAACAACTCCCTCTGTTACCTCTCCTGGCTATGATCTTTTCATAATCTTACTATCAAGCTTTTTCTTTGCTGCTTTAGTTCGATTCCATGGGAAAAGAAAGAAGTTTTAACTCGATGATTGGAGATACTAATCCTCATTCACTAGTTTTCTTGATGACACATATCCAAGGACCACTGGATGAAAGGTTGTAAGCTCATTTTTAATTCTTTGCCTCTTGTTGTTAGTTGATATTCTACTCTCGGAGGAATCTCTTGGAAGTCTTCTCTCGTTAGAATTTTATTTTCAGTCAATTCGTTCAGACGCTGAGACATTGTTGTATCACTAATCTTGACCTTGCTGAGTCCATTTAAACGATTGCGAATTTCAGAATATCTCAAAGGGTTAGATTCTGGAAAGAGCATCAATGTGAATAGCATCCATTTACGACTGAGTAACTCGGTATATTTAATCAGCGGCTTTAAACAGACACCATTGATCTCAACTTGAAAGCATTCTTGGAGAATTTCTTTCGATTTCTGCACACTACTTCCCTTCAAAGCAACTAAGTTACTCCTTAGTTTGTAACTTATAAACTTTATTTTATGGAGTAAACCAGTATCTAAAGTAAAGGTGAAAATCTAGTATGTCTGATAAAAAAGATTGTAAATGCGGTAACCATGGGAAAAAGCATCACAAGGAGATGTCCCATGCTGAAACGGTCGAACATTCTAAAGAATGTCTTGATAATATTATTGAAAAGTTACAATGCCTCAGAGAATCGCTGGAAAACCTTCAAACATAGGTTTTCAGGGTTCTTTCATTTTTTTTTCTATAAACCAATCCTGATTAAAGAATAGATAATGCTTGAAATCGATAAAGTTCTCTGCTAAAAAAACGTGCATGAAATATCAAACATGTTTATTTTTGAAAATTAGCAGTTGATAATGCAGCTGAAAAATTGCTAGATAGCTAGACAATAATATTGTACATTAAGAATTACTGAAGTTATGGAGAGTATTTGATTTATTATAACATAATCTATCTATTTCTCACTAAATAGCGCATTTTATGTACACTCATTTTATAAATTCTTATCTGTAGAATTTATTTGACTAATAGAAGTCAATAAACAATCTAAACACCTACATTAAGAATTTAAACAGCACAACAAAAAAAAAAGACTAAAGGAAGGTTTGAAAAAAATGAGTACACATACAGAATTAAATGAACACATAGGAAAAATTTGCGCTGACTTTTACCCAAATTGCAACTATTGTACCTGCTTTCATATCTGTTTTCCATCCAATCCCAAAGAAGAAGAAGCATCTAAATCTTTTTAGAATGGTGATATCTACCTTTAAGTTTGACACATTGTTCATTAGGTTTAATATCAGCTAAGTCTACCAAAAATAGATTGAGAACTCAATGAGGTTATTAAGAGGTAATATCTTCTCACTCACGAGGTCCATGAAAAGCCTTTTGAAGAGAGAGTCTACTCTAAAATTGCTACTACTGTTATGTTCAGGGGAAGGAGTAGATTTCAATGTCAGTGCGTTAGCAAATAAACTCAATAAACATAGAAACACAATTAAAGATAGACTAGATCATCTATTGGAAAATAAGATAATCGAAAAACCAGTCTACCCATTAGAGTGGCTTTTTTCTGAGTATCCGTTATTAGTGATTTCAAAGGATAAATTCTACCGGGATCAGACTACTCGTACCTTTATTGAGAATGATCCGCATATTTTTGCTGCTTATGTCTTCCAGGAAGAAGTATACAACACGGTGACAATTCAATTTCATGAAGATCTTTACTCCTATCAAATATGGAGTGATGAAGCATTAGATAGCGGAAAGATTATCAAAGAAGAGGATAGACACCCTCCTGATGTCCTATATTTAAGCACTAAGCGAATTTTAAAATACGACACCTTTGCTCCATTCAGAAATATCGAACGTGGGTATAAACAAGGAATCATAAATTCGATAGGTGATTTCGAATTAGATTCTCTGACAATCAGGATCTTACGCCTCATTCTAAATGGTAATTGTATTCGAACAAATGAGAATTTCTTAGCGCGAACACTGGATGTTAATAGGAATACGATTTCCAGACAGATACAAAGCCTTTTAGAAGCTGGAACAATTGGAAAACCCACCTCTCGATTCCCTTTAACCATTGTCCCTCCTGGGTGCATGCTAATATTCTCGTTATTTGAAATTAAAAAGCGATGTCTTGAGGTAGCGAATTTTATCAGACGAGATCCTCGTGTTCCTCTTCTAGTTAAAGCAAATTTAGGAAGATATAATTATTTTGTCACAAGCACGTTTAGAACCGTAGAAGATCATATTAGATGGCAAGAGAAGTATACTCAAAATTTTCACGCTTGTATCGAAGCTATTAAGAATACATATCTATCTCCTGCCATGTCATTTAACATTAATCAGAATTTTGTCTCGCTAGAGCTCATTAAGAAGAAATTAAAACAAAAACAGGAAGAAGAACAGCATTAACTATCAGTATAAGGATCTTAATTCTGATTATCTCCATTGAAAGAGTCAAATGAAGATTAGAATCCGTTAAGTTTTGGAGTTTAAGATAATAAGGGTGAAGAGAATATGAAAAATAAAAATATCTTACATAATAAAGACGATGAAAACCGAGAAGGGCACCTAGCTTATCGAAGAACTCCAATAGAAAAGGAATCCCCAGAAGAGTATGGGTATGAAAATATTCACCATAATCTAGCCGAAAGTTCTGTCCCAGATGTAGTTTATGGAGACTTAGAATTAGATTTAAAGAATATAACACTTTCTTACGGTGATCATTTAGGGAATCATCAATTAAGGCAATCTATTGCTGAAGAAGGAGAGAGCTTCAAATCGGATAATGTGTTAATTACTACAGGAGCCGCTGGAGCCCTATTTATTGTTGCTACTTCACTCCTAAAGCCAAACGATCATGCAGTACTTCTTCATCCTAATTATGTGGCTAATATCGAGACACCAAGGGCCATTCGGTGCCAAATTGACTATTTAAGATTAGTATATGAGGATAAATTCAAACTCGATCTAGAAAAACTAGAACAATTAATAAAACCAAATACGAAAGTAATCAGTCTTACTTATCCACAAAATCCAACAGGGACAATTTTAACGGAAAAGGAGCTCAATGAGGTTGTTGCTCTAGCGGAATTCAACGGATGTACATTGATATTAGATGAGACCTATAGAGATATGACAAAAAACCCTCCATCAATAGCTGCCTCCCTGAGTTCGAATGTTATAAGTGTTTCATCGTTTTCCAAGGCATATGGATTACCAGGAATCAGATCAGGTTGGTTGATAACTCAAAATGAAAGATTGATGGAGAGATTTCTAGCTGCAAAAGAACTGATTTTTATCTGTAATTCGATAATTGATGAAGCGATTGCAACTCATTTTTATGTAAATAAGAAGCAGCACTTCTTGAAAAATATTCAGGGACATGTAAGAGCAAATTTCGAAAGTTTGAAAGACTGGATTGACAGAAATCCGTATCTAGAGTGGATAGAACCCCAAGGAGGATGTATCTGTTTTCCGAGAATTGAAATGGATCTAGATGTAGACATCGAAAAATTCTATTTTCTCTTGAAGGAGAAATACAAAACATTCGTAGCCCCAGGTCATTGGTTTGAAGTCGATAAACGGTTTATGCGTATTGGTTTTGGCTACCCTAGCAATCAAGAGCTCTCTGCAGGTCTTCAATGCATTACAAAGGCTCTTGAAGATTCAATTATCTCATGATTACAGTTAATTAATAAAAAATTGATCTTGGAAGAGAAGAAAAGGTGATGAGAATAGTAGTAATAGATTCCCGAAAAGGAAGCATCAATTACCTACTTTTACCTTCTCTTTTTCCAACTTAAACCGACACAGATTAAAATTAGGACTCCAATAAAGGTGAATCCAGAAGATATCTTGGTATCTACAGTAGAAGTTGGGACGGATGATCTAGTAGTCGAGGATTCCACATCTGTTTCAACGGTATAGTTAAAAGTAACGGTACTAACCGAATTTTCTCGATCAGAATTATCTAGTGCCTTTATTTCATATTCAATCATTGTTCCACCTGAATGGGGAGGGATAGATCCAATGAACTTCCCTGCTTCTAGAACCATAGGAACATCAATCCAACTGTCATTATGGTAGCGTAAAATTACCTTTGAAATTCCACTTTCATCTGAAACCTGACAAGTGATTTCTACAGGATCTGTATAACGAATGTTTTCAGAAGGATTCTGAACTATTGCCGTTATGGTTGGCGGGTATATATCTTCACCAACACTAATACAGTCTGAAGGAGGACTTTTTGCACTTAAAGTGGAAGTTTCCATTTCAACAACTACTACAAAAGAATTGTGAAGATTTAGAGAAGATACATCGATATTTTCTACCTCCCACGTTTGTGAAATATTATTCCAGGATAAATTCCCCGTAATTCCCGTTTCAGAGTTATTATCAAAATGAAGTAACTGATAAGCGGCTTTAGTAGCATTAGCATCACTAACAAATTCTGCCACGTCGGTAGCAAACGCGGTAATGTTTTCAACATCTAAGAGATGATTATCAAAGTCGAGGGAGGCTTTTGGTGTACTTATGAGGAGAGAGTCAAAGGGTAACTCCGCCACTGAAATAATAGAGCTACTAAAAGTAAGAGTGGGCCGTGGTTTAATAAATTCATCATATCTGTCTTCCATGAAGGCAATTTTGTCTTGGCCACCAAGAACATCAGCATCGAATGGATGATATCTTGTTTTCAATGGGAATTGAGCACCATGATATAAGTTCTTTACTCCTTCAGTTGAGGCACTCCAGGAGATATTATTGAAACCTCTATCTTCAAAAATAAAGCCATAACCAAGCTTATCATCATCTGGTTGTTCCCAGGAGGAAGGAGTGATTGTTGTTCCCTCTAATAACGCTTCGAGATACCATGGGGAGGAGAAATCGCTTGTGTCGATACTATGCATATCAATATCCTCTGGCGCTCGCATAACCCATCCTTCACCATAACCTTCATCTTCAGTATATCCAGGAACATAGATACCTTTATAATATGTACCGGGTCTACCACCACCCCACTCCCGGTTTTGATACTCAAGAGGAAGCACAGATGAAGTGTTTGCTTCAGAACCCGTAATATCTATTGAATAATCGAAGTAGGTTTGATTGGCATAGACACTGTAAGTATAAACCCCATAAATATCTAGTTGGTCTCCAGGTTCTCCGTATTTATTAAATGTATAAGGTTGAGTACTTTGTACCGTAATTCGGGCGCGAATCGGGCCAGGTATTAGATTGATCAGTTTACCTGGATAAGGGTGAGTTGCATACTGATTTTGTGAGGTAAACTCTTCAATTCGAGCAAATCGTGACCATTTCCAAATTTCTGATGGGAAAGGGAATTTCTCCTTTATGATATCAAATCGTGACTCTCCTTGGTCATCTAGCAAAGATAATTCATAAATAGCTCCTGATGACCATGCAGCGGATCTTAAAACGGCTCCTTGAACGATTTCATTACCAATATAGTAGGCACCATCATCAGGGTCGATTAGTTCAGGCCAGAGGTCATCAATTTCTTCGAGTTTTGAATAAGGAGTGATACTACAGACTTCTGGAAAATATGGGGGAGGTAGATTGAGATCTTTTTGACTGAAATAGATGGAAAACGAACTACTTTCTCCACTAGCTAGGTTTACTGAATCTGGTAATGCAAATAATAATTCATCTTTTTCTGAATATCCAGGGATAGTATCTACATCATCTACTTGAGATGGAATTAGTGAATCCTCATAGGTGACAAATGCAGCATTCCACTTAATATCATCAGAAGAATCAGGGGTATCTAATCCAAATGGATCAACAGATGGTGGGAGAGCACTTGCTAAAAGGGATAAATTAAGTATAATTGGAGTGGATTCAAGCATAGAATATCCTAATGGAGCTGTAACTGTAAGTGTTGTATTATATAAGACATTTTCTGCAATTCTTGAGGAAAGATCAGTTTGAATGATTTTTAATTGGTTTTTTTCAGATGTATACCTTATGTTTGGTAGTAGAAGAATTAAAACAAACAAAATTAAAAGTGATTTTAGTTCCTTGGTCATATTAAACCCCTCACAGGCTTTTGATTAATGATGATCTTCATTGAGGAATTATTCTAGCTCTCTGTATACCAGATTAGATAAAGGTTTATATCTCTGACCTCTCAATATTCTGACAACAGTGAGTATATGGTTATAAATATCAAAAATTTTCAACACCAAAACGTGAAGAGATCGAAAGGAAATTTCAGAACAAATTATTGAATCCAATCTCAAGAATTTCCCTAAAGGATATGATACAGCCTTTTTATTGAATAGTTAGAGTTTAATTTTAAATAGGAAGGAAAATATCCAGAAGGAAATAATTTTTCGAGTTTTATCATTGTTTTACCAAAAAGAGAATTTTAATTTGAAGTAGAGGCTAATTGACCAATTGGTCAATGATTGAAAAAGAAGTCTAATCAACTTAAAGATACCATCAGAGGTATCTACGGGGTAATTTTTTTTGCATGGAGTAAAAATTAAATTAGACTTAATCCCTCTTTTTTCCCATTTTCCAGTATATAGAGTAATTTATTACAAAAAATCTCTTCTATAGTTAAGAAATAGAGAAATTACGGCAATAGATGCCTTTGTGTCCACTTCGCCAATTGATTTATAAACTCATTGGCAAAGCTGTACATTGAATAGTTTCAACGCACATAACCACTCTTAACAATCCAAACGGTGGTTTGAAACCTCAAACCATCCTTAGTTCGGAATTCCTAGCCAAAGATTCAAAGATTTTGGAACTATTCACTACAAATAATGGTAATAACAAAGAAACACTTAATCAAACACTTAAGGATGAAAATAATATGAGTCAAGTACATAAAACCTTAGATGCGCGCGGCTTGAGTTGCCCAATGCCAGTTCTAAAATCAAAGAAAGCTTTGAAAGAAATGGAAATCGGTCAAATTTTAGAAATACTATCAACTGACCCTGGAAGTATGGCTGATATTCCTGCTTGGACACGTACCACTGGACAAGATCTTCTTTCTTCTGAAGAGTTAGGTCCAAAAGATTATCGATATTTAGTCAAACGAATGAAGTAAAGGATGCGACATTATGAGTGAAAAACCTAAACGTATGGCAATTATTGCATCCCAAGGAACTCTTGATGCAGCTTATCCCCCTGTTCTCCTAGCTTCAACAGGTGTGGCCATGGATATGGAAGTCGCGATTTTCTTTACATTCTATGGTTTCGATCTAATTCACAAAAAACGTAGTAAGGACCTCAAAGTTAGCCCCATAGCTAATCCTGCAGCACCGAAAGCATTCGGACTAATACCCGTTCCAAATTGGATGGGAATGTTGCCTGGAATGACCCGGATTGCGACGATGATGATGAAAAGCTGGATGAAAAAGGCTAATGTCGCAAAATTTGAGGAACTCCGTGAAGCCTGTATTGAAGGTGGAGTTCGTATGATCGCCTGTCAGATGACCCAGGATGTCATGGGCATTAAAAAATCCGATATTATTGATGGTGTCGAGACTGGTGGTGCAGCAACATTCCTTGAATTTGCGAAAGATGCTGATATCACCCTTTTCATGTAATTTTCTCTTTTCTTATTTTTTCTAGGTGAGTTAGATGGGAAAATTTCTTATGGTTTGTGATTCTGCGGCTACTGATAAACTGCAGACCTTAGCAATTATAGCATCTGGAGCGGTAACCAGTGACCATGAAGTACTTATTTTCTTCATGCACGATGCGGTTTATGCCTTGAAAAAGGATGCTCCTCCTGAACCAGATGTCACTAGTATCTACCCTGAAGTGGTAGAAAAAGTCAATCAGGCAAGAAAGGCTGGAAATTTGCTGCATTGGAAAGAGCTGCTCGAAGATTTGAAAGATCTGGGAGAAGTAACAATTGTAGCCTGTGTTCAAATCACAGAAATCTTAGGATTAGAAAAAGAAGATCTTCTTCCTATGGTTGATAAAATCGCAGGAGTCAATACTCTTGCTGAAGAGGCAATGCTTGCTGATCGGGTAATGTTTCTTTAAATTAAATTTTAACAAAAGGTGTATTAATATGAGTAATGAAGTACAAGCAGACAAAGTTATGGATGCAAGAAATGCTTTTTGTCCAGGTCCCTTAATGGAATTGATTAAATCCATCAAAAAAGGAGAGACTGGGAAAGTATACGAAGTCTGGTCTAAAGACGCAGGCTCAATAAAAGACATCCCTAAGTGGGTTGAGAAAGCTAAACATGAGATGGTAGCCGTTGTTGAAGAAAACGGGTACACAAGATTTCAAGTAAGGAAAGCACGATAGTTTTCCTTATTCCTATTTTTTTGGTGATCATATGAGTCAAGAAAAAGCCAAAGTTGTTATACTAGGAGGAGGTACTGGAGGAGTAATTGTTGCAAACCTTCTAGGACGTAAAGCTAAAAAACAAGCTGACGTTACATTAGTCTCAAAACAAGATAATGTTTTTTATGAGGCGGATCTACCTTTTAGGATCTTTGATAAGAAATCACTGAATTCTATGTATAAACCAGTTCGAAAAGTCGTTAATAAGCGAGTTAACATACTTAAGGAAGAGGTTACTGGCTTAGATATTGAGAACAAATCTGTTTCCTTTGCTAGTGGAAACAATCTTTCCTTCGACTATCTAGTTATTGCTACAGGAGCTCATTATGACTATGATAGTGTTCCTGGCTTCAAAGAAGGCGCTAATCATTATTATAACGAAGAAGGAATTCATGAATTACGCAAAAGCCTTGATGATTTTGTAGAAAAGGGTACAGGCGGGAATGTTGTTGTTGGTATTGCCGATCTCCCCTTCAAATGTCCTGTTGCTCCTCTCGAAGGAATATTTATGATGGAACATTTCCTAAGACGAAAAAAATTACGTAATAAAACGAATTTACATTACTTGAGCCCGATTGGTGGTGCTTTTTCAATTGAAAAGGCGAATGTTCATATAGAGAAGAAATTTGCCAAGAAAAACATTAATTTACATACTTTCTTCAATACAGAAACAATTCATGCTGATAAGAAGGTAGTTGAATCACTTGAAGGTGATGAAATTGAATATGATCTTCTTCTTATGGTTCCCCCTCATACGGGGCAGCTTTACCTCCAGGGTAGTCCGATCGCAGATGAATCTGGTTGGGTGAATGTGAATACAAAAACTCTTCAAAATGAGGAATTTCCCTTTATTTTCGCTCTTGGTGATACTGCAAACCTACCTGTATCTAAAGCGGGTTCTTCAGCCCACTATCAGGCTATGGCGGTAGCTCATAACCTAGTTGATGTACTCAAAGGAAAGATTGATATTTCTGAGGTTAAAGAGAAATATAATGGACACGCAACCTGTTTAGTGATGACTTCCCTAACTTCCGCTATGTTTTTCGATTTTAATTACAATCGTCCTCCCTTTGGTTTGGGTTATATCTCAAATCGGTTATTCTATTATTTTAAGAAGTACCAACGGTTTCTATATTTCTATGGATTCCTATCAGGTCGAATGTGAGAGAAAAAATGGGAACGTTATAAATAGAGGTTTCTAGAGCATGATAGACGAAAAAGACAAGAAAATTATTGATTATTTTCAAAAGCATCCACGTTGTTCTTTTAATCAAGCTGCAAAAGACTTAAGCTATGCTAAAGGAACTATTAAAGCGAGATTTGATGATCTTGAGGAAAAAAATCTGATTTCTCCAGGTATTGGAATTAATATCACACAGCTCAAATTTAGTCATGCTCTATCCTTTATTGAAATAACAAATCCCGATACTGAACAAGCAATCTTGGAATATTTCCAAGATTGTCCTTTGGTTACCGCGATGTTCTCTGTTTCAGGTTTTGAGTATAATCTTGTTATCTGTTTAGTAGCTGATTCGAGGGAGAAAATTAGTAAATTTATCGATACTTTTCCCCTTAGTCATCTTCCAGGAGTAAAAAGACGGAATAGCTTCTTCGTTAAAGAAACAGAAGGATTTGCTGACAAACCCTTCTGGTTATTCAATCATCCAAACTCTGTAAAGCAACTTTTCGATGATCATTCTTGTCAGAACCGCTGTGGTGCTTGTGGGGTTATTTCTCTGATACAGAAAAAAGCGATCAGTCACGATTAATAATCAAGAATCTTTGATTCTTCTTTTTTTTCTTTTAAACTCAAAATTGTTTCTGGTAAAATGTATACAATGTTGAAACTAAAATCGCATTAATTCAAGTGAAACCAGGTGTAAACAGTACCATTCAGCGTACACGCGAACTTTATAAACTAATATGGACTACATCTATCCGAATAGCATTCCAATATGATTAGGGTTGATAAGAATCAATCTTTCACATTTTCAAGCTGATCTCATGAAGAAATTCTTAAAATCCTATCATTAAAGCCTTTAATTAACGGTATATTGAAGGATTGATAGTTTGTCCTTGTTTGAAGGTGAAATCGTAACTATATTAACTGTGAGTCGGGTTCTATTAGGATTGTTTTACTTAATTTCAGCAGTTTTTAATTTGTTTCATACAATCAATAATACCGAATATTTATGGGCCGTTTGCTTAGAAAATACACGTCTTCCGATCCAAAGAGAATTTTTAGAAAAACTCATTATTCCCAATGAAAAGTTAGTCATACTCTTAATTGTGGTATTAGAAGTAGTAATGGGATACTTAATTCTCAATCAAGGTGTATTCATAAAAATAGGGTTAATTTTGGGAATATTTTGGGTGTTATTTGTAGCACAATTTTTACCATTGAACGATATCATTGGACATCTCTCATTGGCTGGTGTTCAAGCATTACTACTGTTGGGCACGTATTGTTATAGCTAATTACAAGCGGTGTTATTTCTCAGATACAAGCTGAAGCAAAGCAATAATCTCATTGATCAGGATAGATGATCTCCTCCTTTTTTCATTTTTAATAATATCTTAACGGTCTGTACTACAAACTGTTGCTAGAAACTAGTTGAATAATCTTATAAGTCTTCTGTAAATGAGTTCTTGCCGTATGACATAGTTTTATAAATTCATTTTAGAAGAGATACGAAAATTAACTTCTAAAGGTGTTGTACCATATTCCACGAACTGAAAAGACAGTTTTACCCTAATACAAGAGTTTTATTCAAGGGATTTGATTATCAAGTAGTAGTTAGAGCTGTAATCGAAGGGCCTTCCCAGGGGAAAATTTGGGTCAATGATAGTGATAATCCTACGAGTGGCTTCATGGCTTCAACCGAGGGTTGGTTTCTGGCTGGAAATTCACATAATGAGGAGTTTAATCAGGGACTTAAGGTCTTAATTCAAGATATGATTCTAAAAAAACAGTTTTACTCTCCTGTCAATCCAAACTTTCTTTCATACCTTTTCTTTCATATAGACAGCGATGAATGGAGAAAAACTTTCCCAGAGATATTTGATATTAGAACTCCTCTCCCCTCTCATCGGATTCACTTTTCCTGCAACAAAATTTCACTTGAATGGAAAAACAAAATCCCTAACGGCTATGATCTTCATCAAATTGATTCAACTTTTGCTACCGAATCCTTTGAATTTCCTGATGACATTCAAGAGTGGATTGAATCAAATTTGGAAGATCAAGTTAGAATGGGCTTTGGAAAGTGTTTAGTTCACAGAAATAAAGTGGTTGTCTGGATTAATGCTGATTGTGAGAGTGGGGATGAATGTGAAATCGGAATAATCACAACAGCATCTTATCGAATGAAAGGTTTAGGGGCACTTACCGCGGCAGCAACTATTGATCATTGTCTATCTATAGGGTTTAAAACAGTAGGCTGGCATTGTGATAATCTCAATTATGGTTCAATAGCTGTTGCAGAAAAAGTAGGTTTTACGAAAGAACGTGATTATGTTCACTATATATGCATGTTTGATGAGGCAGAACACTATGCAGAGAAAGGAATGAGATATTTCTATCAGAGTCAGTATGGAAAAGCAATAGAGGATTTTGAGCGAGCTTTTAAACTAGGTAAAGTTCCTATATGGGTTTATGTATTGGCTGCTCGATCCTATGCTACTCAGTATGAGGTAGACAAAGCATTACGAAATCTCAGAGAAGCACAAAATAGAGGATGGAAGAACTGGGATCCAGTTCTCCAGAGTAAGGAAATGGAACACATCCAGGACAATGGAAGTTTCGTGGATTTTACAAAAACGCTATTAGATGAAGTCTAGTGAGTGTTGTTTAGTAGGTGAAGACTTTGGCATCCACTGACTCAGCCAGAAGTTTAGTAGCACCAGCGAGCTTTACACCTTCAATATAATCTTCCTGTTTAATCTCCCTGGCTTCAACACAAGGAACACATGCATATACCTGACCACCCATTTCCATGAAATTTTTAATCAAATCCTCGAGAGGAGTGAATGGAGGGAATACCCAACCTTTACAGAAATCCTTTCGGACTACATTAACGCCTTCAGCTTGTAAAAACATCATAACCTCTGCATCTAACACATGTGCAGCGTTTGCTACTGCCCAAGCCATACTTGCTCGTTCAAAGTTGTCATTTCCATGAGTGGAGACAATTACGAATTTTACCATTTTTTTTTCAACTTTCCTTTTTTGATACTAGGGGGATTTTTCTGGAGTTGTTTTTCGATGAAGTAATTAGAATTTACCAACCCCTAGACTGTTAGTTCTTCCTTATTTTCTTGTAGATTGTAGTAATGTTCTTTGATTCGATGTTGAATAGGAGATTTCGATATTCGAGACAAACCAGGTACACAATTAATAGCTGCGAGACTTTCCTGCAGTCCTTCATCTCCTAGACAACATAATTCTACTAGCAAGTCATATTCACCAAAAATCTGATATAACCGCTTCACTCCTTCAATAGGAGTTATTTGATCAATTATTTTGTCAATATCTCTACCAGGTTCAGTTTGAATCATAAGAAGTAGATCTCGGGAGAATCCAAGTTTCCAAAGACGGCTTAAAGGAACCATCTTTACTAATACACCTTTTTCTTTTAAACGTTTAATGCGACGGGTGACAGAAACAGGTTTTAGGTGGATTCCCTCTTCCTCTAGAGCTTCAACGATTTCTGGTACTTTTTTTTCTCCATGATGTTCTAATAGACAAACGATGTAGAAATCGGTTTCGTCTACAATTTGGTCTTTACTGAGTTCAAACAACCGTTTAATTTGATCACGACTAAACATTCTAGATCTTCCACTTGTAAACTTGATTTAAGCGAATTTTTGTGATCGAAGCTTTTCAAAAATCTCTTTTTCGTAAAAAGTTTATATGGTTTTCTACATTTTGATCTATGCTATATAAATTAAATGAGTATTTTTGTTATTCATATTTATATATGTTATAGCATTTCATATCATAATTTACAATTGTTAAACCAATCGTTAAATATCCTCTTGAAAAGTTATCTGTAGATAAAACTAATTAGTAAAAAAGTGGTTAAAAAAATGAGTGAAGAAACAGATTTGGGTAATGAAGTCCCTGAAGAATCAGATCATATTGTAGATGCACGTGGATCTGCTTGTCCTGGCCCACTACTTGAAACCAAGAAAGCAGTCGGTAAAGTAGATATTGATGAAGTTTTGGAAATTTGGTCTTCCGACCCCGGTACACGTGAAGATATCCCTGCATGGGCTAATTTTGCCAAACATCAGTATCTTGGTTTCGTAGAAGATGATGGATACGATCGTTTTTACGTGATCAGGAAGAAATAATTTTAATAAATTCTTTTTGGTTGGAAAACGTTCCATGTCTGCGACAGTTGAATATACTCCAAAAATCCTTGTTTTGACTACAATCATGTGTTCATATCCTGGGGTGGATAATGCAGGACAACAACATTTGGAGTATCCGCCAAATTCATATGTAATGCGCGTTCCCTCTCCGGTCATTTTTCCTGAAGAATTCTATATTGATTCTTTTCGTAAGGGAATTGATGGTATAATCATCATGTCCTGTGGTGAGGAATGTCCTTATTCTGGTGCATTCAAGCGTCTTAGCTTACGAGTTAACAAAGTGATGAAACGAATGAAGCATGAGTACGGTTTAGAATCTAAGCGTTTAAAATTGACTGCAATATGTACTGTTTGTGCAAAACATGTTGTAAAGGAAATCAAGGAAATGGATGAGTATTTACGGAGTCTTCAACCTGCTAAAGACATTTTGAATAAATCACCTTCGTCTGTAGCAGTAGAAGCGAATGGGTAAACCCATGGAGGAACTAGTGATGATTAAAGACGAAGAAGAGACAATCTATTCTACTTTAGTTATAGGTGGGGGAATTGCTGGTTTACAAACGGCATTAGATCTTGCGGATCAAGATTATGATGTGCTTGTGGTGGATAAAGAACCCAGTATCGGCGGTAAAATGATCCAACTTTCAAAAGTGTTTCCTACTCTTGATTGCGCGAGTTGTATTACCACTCCCAAGATGAGTAGCACTTCCCACCACAAGAAGATCGATTCTTGGACATATTCGGAAGTGACTGGGTATCATAAAAATGAAAAAGGTAATTTTGTAGTTGATATCAAAAAGAAAGCTCGCTTTATAGATGTTGAAAAGTGTACAGGTTGTCGTCAGTGCGAATTTCAGTGTCCAGTCGATGTTCCCTCCGAATTTGAAATGGGTATTGGAACACGGAAGGCAATTTACATTCCATTCCAAACTGCTCTTCCCCAAGTAGCGTTAATCGATATGCAACATTGTATTGCTTGTCTTGGTTGTTCTCGAATTTGCCCAGCAGACGCGGTTGATTATTTTCAAAAAGATGAACAGGTTCAGGTAGAAGCTGAGTCAGTTGTATTAGCTACTGGATTTGAGCTAACCCCTGTGGGTGAAAAGAAAGAGTGGGGTGGTGGCGAATTTCAAAATGTTATTTCTTCAATGACTGCTGAGCGACTTCTTGCCCCGAATGGGCCTTACGGTGGAATTCGTCGTCCATCAGATGGTCGAGTTCCAATGCATATTGCATACATTCATTGTGCTGGTTCCCGTGATGCTTCATTAGATCGTACTTACTGCAGTCGAGTTTGTTGCATGTATACAATAAAACAGGCGATCCTGATTACTGGTGCGTTGCCGATTGTACAAGTTACTTGTTATTACATGGATATTCGCGCATTTGGTAAGGGTTACGAGCAATTTTTTGAGAATGCCAAAGCTATGGGTGTTGAATTTATCAAAGGTAAGGTTGGAGATATTCAAGAGGATCCTGAAACTAATAATTTGATTCTTTCTATCGAAAATATTGGTAGTAATGGTGGTAAATCAAAAGAAGAGTATGACATGGTAGTGTTAAGTCTGGGATTAACCCAAGCCTCGTGTGCTACGAGTCATTTTCCAGTTGAGGTTGATAAAGATGGATTTATTGAAGCTGTCGACCTTAAACTTAATCCTGTTTTGACCAGTTTGGAAGGTGTATTTGGTGCTGGAACTGCTATGGGCCCCAAAGATATTGTTGATACAATTGTAGAGGGTTCCGCAGCTAGCATGAAGGTTGTAAAATTTCTAAAAGCTAAACACAAAGAACGAACTGAATTTTCATCTTTGGAATCCACTATTGTTCCTGTTACGGCCGAAGAGGCTAATTCGGAGAGCTAAATATGACCAATGAAGAAAAAAATGACTTTCCGCGGGCAGGAGTCTATATTTGTCACTGTGGTGGAAATATAAGTGATGTTGTAAATGTAGAAACGGTTCGTAACGCTCTAGAGGAGGACCCCAAAGTTGTTGTATCCCGTCGTAATATGTTTATGTGTTCTAAAACAGGACAAGAACTTATTGAAAAAGATATCCAAGATGGTATAATAGATAGAGTTGTAGTAGCATCTTGCAGCCCTAAACTACATGAAACAACCTTTCGAGGAGCTACTGATCGTGGTGGAATGAATGTATTTCTCTATGAACACGCCAATATCCGAGAACAAGTTTCGTGGGCTCATCCTCACACTCCTGAGAAAGCAACCGAAAAGGCCATCTCTCTGATTCGTGCTGCAGTCAATAAAGCAGTTAATTTTGATCCACTAGAAACTATAAAGATTCAAACAACGAAAAGAGTCCTTGTTGTTGGAGGTGGTGTCTCTGGTTTACGTGCAGCTAAAGACCTAGCTGATTCTGGTCTTGCTGTGGAATTAATAGAAAGATCTCCCTATTTAGGAGGTCGTATGGCATCATTAGATAGAATTTTTCCTACAAATGAGGTTGCCTGTGAATCTTTAGCTCTTCTGATTAGTGAGGTTATTAAGCATCCATTAATTACTGTTTATATAAATACTCAAATTGATAAAGCTAAAGGTTATATTGGTAATTTTGAATTATCTCTGAAAAGACATGTTTCACGAGGAATTGTTGGTCATATTAGTGATGCAGAACTTCGGATAGCAATGAATGCTTGTCCTGTAGTTGTTGATGGGGAACTTACCCCCAACGGAGAGTATGATCAAAAAGCAATTCTCCGTCCACATCCAGGTCATTATCCTCAAGCTCCCGCAATTGATTGGAATTCATGTACGAGTTGTGGAGAATGTAAAGCAGCTCTTGATGATTCAAATCGATTTCAAGTAGCCGCTGATCCTACATTTACTGATATCACCGTAGGAGTAATAATATTAGCCACTGGTTTTGATACATATATTCCATTTGAAGGGGAATATGGATGGAATGAATATCCAAATGTAATCACATTACCCCAATTCATCCGAATGACAGCCCCTAGCGGAGAATTTGAAGAGAAATTAGAGTGGGATGGACATCCAATCAAATCGGTTGGATTCATTCACTGTGTGGGAAGTAGACAAGCTGGAAAGAACTTTAAACCTGGTCAGAATTGCAATGGGGAACTGAACGAGTATTGTTCTCGCGTATGTTGCACTGCTAGTCTTCAATCCGTTAATGAACTTAAAGAACGTTTTCCTCACGTAAAAACGTATAATCTTTATCGTGATATGCGAACTTATGGTCGTTTTCATGAAGAAGATTATTATGAGGTTGCTTCCAAGTCTGGAGCTATTTTTCTTAAATATACTTCCAATGATTTACCATCTGTTTATAAACCTGAAGAAGGGCACCGTCTCCATATGAAAGTAAAGGACGATTTAACTTACGGAGAAGAAATTGAGATTCCTGTTGATTTAGTTGTTCTTGCAGTAGGAATGGTAGCGAAAGATCAAAAAAATCTAACCGAACAGCTCAATCTTCCTATTGGAGCTGATCGTTTTCTTCTGGAAGTACATCCGAAATTACGGCCTGTTGAGGTGGCTAACAGTGGTATTATGCTAGCGGGCACCGCTCAAGCACCTTTTGATATTACAGAAGCAACTTCCGCAGCACTTGCCGCAGCTTCCAAAGCATCTATTATTTTGGGTAAGGAATTTACAGAACTCGAACCCTATGTGGCTAAAGTAAAACCCGAGATTTGTACAGGGACAGGTCTATGTGTAAATGAATGTGAATATCTTGATGCAATACAAATGGTTGAAACAACTATCAATAATGAAATTGTTTCTTGTGCACAAGTAAATCCTGCACTATGCAAAGGTTGTGGTGCTTGTGTTGCAGTGTGTCCCACTCCAGGAGCAATTGATGTTCAAGGGTATTCATTAGCAGCTTTGGAAGGTATGATTGATGGATTTGTGCAGGAGGTTGACATATGAGTAATTCTAAACCACTAAATGTACTTCAGAATCGCTTTAATCGCGTTCTTGAAGCCAGCGTAATTAAGAATCACATACGTAAAGCTTTACTGGGTAGTGATGTTGATACTTCAAAAGAAAAGACTATTCCAGCAATTGCTGAAGAAATTGGTCAGCCCAAGCATGTCGTTCATTGGTATCTGACCAGTATGAGAAAGTACAGTCTTGTTGTAGAAACATCTAATCGTGAGGGACAGTATCACAAGTGGGCTCTTGTTTCGAGAGTCCCCTCATAGGATGTGAGAATGAATGACCATTATTGATCCAGATTTAATTGACGAAATCAAGAATTATTCCACCAGTGATTTTAATGTCAGTGCATGTTTTAATTGTGGCAATTGCACAGCAATTTGTCCCTTATCCGATGATGCGGATCCTTTTCCACGAAATCTCATTCGTTATGCGAGTGTAGGATTAAAGGAAAAGATTCTCGGAAGTGACCAGATGTGGTTATGTTCATATTGTAACGATTGTTCTGATACATGTCCTCGTGATGCAGAACCTGGAGAGTTTGTAATGGCATCTCGAAGGTGGGCGATGGGCCAATATGAAGTTACAGGTTTATCTCGTATTATTAACCAGAACCGATTTGGTGGGTTCTTCCTTATGGGTTTTGTAGCTCTTTTTGCAATAGTGCTCTTTAACCTTCTAGGCAATCCTGAAAAAATTGTTGAAGGAAGGCCAGTTAGGCTTTTTGACGTTGTGTCGAAAGAAATTGTCGAGATTGTGGGGATAGCAATTGCAGGGGTACTTTTCCTTATAATTGGATTATCTATCCTCAATATGTATAGGCAAATTTCGAAGGAGTATGATTCAAATCTACGAAACGGGGTAAAAACAGCTTTTAAGACTCGAAGAAATGATCTGAAGCTCAATACCGCCTACCATTTACTATTTTCTCCGTTTATCATGACCAAACAGGCATTTATAGTAATCTTCAAAGAAGTTTTTCTACAATACAGGCAGCTTGAGTGTGCACTTCCCCCGCACCGTCCAGAATTTAAATCACAATTTATTAGAAACCGTTGGTTAATGCATCTCTTTATATTATGGGGTTTCTTTGGTTTAGGTATAGCTACAACTTTGAATATGTTTTTAAAACCAGATGCCAATCAATTGGTTGAGATTACGCACCCTATTCGTTTATTGGGGATTTTTAGTGGGATTTCATTAATGATCGGTGTAGTTATGGCTGTGCGGTCTCGTGTACAGAAAAATAGTCGTTATGCAAGTCATAGTCTTACTTGTGATTGGTTATTTCTAACAAATCTATTTCTTGTTGGGTTAACTGGATTTTTAATCACACTGACATACTATCTAACCTCCATCCCCTCAATCTGGAGTTATTGGTTCTTTGTTATCCATGTAATTACCATAATGGAGCTAATGATCTTAGCCCCTTTCGGAAAATTCGCTCACGTTTGGTATCGAGCGTTTGGATTATGGATTCATTATGGACTCCAAGCACGAAAAAATAAACTTGACATTGCATTAAAACGTGAAAAAGCGCGAAAAAAGAAAGCTAGAGCTGCAGCAAAAGTTGCCAAAGCCACGTAACTCCACTTCCTCTAGATCCCACATTGGATACAGATAAAAGTGCATATCTTGAATTCAACGAATACCCATGAGTTGGTAGAATTATGTCTGATACGGAAGGTCAAGTAGTGAACGGGATAAATAAAGTACTAGGGAAGCTTTCTAAAGAAGAAAATAAAAAACGCTTTAAGAAATGGAACAAAACCGTTGCTTTTTCTTTTAAAGAGTTTAATAAAACGTGGACGACCACTTTAACAGCTGGTTTACCTGGAGAACTCACAGAAGAACCGATTGATAAATCAAAGAAGTATGACATTTTATTAATAACTGACTCTAAAACGTGGCTCGGAGTACTCAATAAAGAAATTAAGGCCATGAGTGCTTTTACAGCAGGCGATCTAAAAATCAAGGGTAAAATGGTGGATTTACTAAAACTCAAAAAAGTTTTATAAAATTCGCATCATTGTACTTGGTCGTATTCACCAGGCCTTCGGACACATCCCTTTCATAAGTTATTATATATACATATGAATTGCAAAAATCTGTATCCTGTGCATGGATCCCCACGATTGACTGAATTCAGATTTAATTCCTATCATACGAAGAAATTTGTTAGATAAACTTTTATTTAACCTCTGGTTAATTTATGTAACACAAAGTAATTACATGCACAATGTAATTAATTTCACCGAGTTGAGAGATGGATTCATTGAAGTTAGGTAGAAGAACCGTTTGTGATACCTGTGGACGGGTAGAATCGGAAAGTCTGAAGATATATGACCATCCAACAGAGAAGAACAAACATTTATGTGACCCCTGTAAACAAGAAGTGTATTTCGAAAATATCTCTGTAATTGCTAAACAAAAAGATAACCGACGAATGGTCTGAAAAACTAGAAGTTATTCGATTAGGGAGAATGTCGCCAGGTCTTTATAGACTGCACCAGAGGGAGTTAACATACTTTCTTTAAAGACAAATCGAGTGATTTTCTCTTCCTCTCCTGTAAGCTCTTTCATTTCTTGAAAAAATGTAGTTAACTCCAGTTTTGTGTCATTAGTTAACTTTTTAACCCGTCCAAGAGTTAAATGAGGTGAGAAGCGTCTTTTTTCTTTAGGTAAGCCGATTTGCATAAGTTTTTGGTCAACTTCTTTAGCCAATGTGGTTAATTCTTGGTTACCAAACGTTAATCCTGTCCATATAACTCGGGGTCTTACATTATTGGGGAAACTACCAATGCTGGAGAATTTTAACGAAAAAGTTGGAATTTTTATAGTCTTGAGCTGTTGAATGATACTTGGAAGCTTTTTTTCTGCTATCTCACCCAGAAATTTGAGAGTAAGGTGGAGCTGGTTAGTTTTAACAGGTCTGATCCCTCTGATCAGCTTTAATTTCATGAGAACTTCCTCAATAGTCTGAATATTTGTTGAGTCAGCGATTTCTACGCATACAAAGCATCTTACCACTTTAATCCTCTCTTAGGATTTATCTAAGTACATTATGAGAAGTTTCTTAAAATTTATTACGGTTGTTTTTGCCGCATTTTCTAAGCTTAAATATAGATGTACAATATATATAGGTGTACTGACAGAGACATACTCACAAGAACCAATGGTTCACATAAGTAGTATTTAATTAGAAAACGTCATTGGGGCATGAAAGCTGTCAAATAGTAACAGAAGCAACGTGGACACAGATTCCAGAGATGCTCCCACTATTATCCAAAATTGGGAACGTGATTTACGACGTGGATTATTAAAATTGATGATCTTGTTACTAATCCGTTTACATACTGAAGAAGCGCATGGTTATGGGTTAATTAAGATGCTTAGAGAGACTAAAATTCCATTGAAGGCTGGGACTGTATATCCATTGCTCAAACGAATGGAACTCGACGGTTTAATTACATCAATAATTGCTGAAGACATAGAATCTCCAGGTATGCCCCGTAGAATATATACTATTACTACTACTGGTGAACAGATGATTGAATCAATGATTCAAACATATTTTACTTATCATATGTCCATTCAAAACTGGTATAATGAAATTCACACTTATAAGCAAGAAAGAGGTAGTTAAGTTGAAAGAAATGAATACTGATGCAAGGGAATTAATTCGCTCTTACATTGATAATATTGAGGAATATATGAAATCGACCTGTAAAATGCATCCAAATGAAATTGATACCTTACTTACTGAGATTAATGACTTTATGTATATTAGGAGCAATGAACTTGCTACAGAAGTCACTATTACCCATTCAAATGTTTTACAGGCTATGGAAGAGTGTGGTTCTCCCTCTGAAATATGTGATCAGTATTTAGAATCCGATGATGAGGAAGTTGATCTAACGACAACAATTCCATTAAAACAGAAAGAAAATCAGAAATTTAAAGGTATTACTCATAAAAAGGCCTTTTCTACCCCCCGAATATCTGCTAGTTATTTATCTCAGCTTCGAAGAAACAAAATATTCGCATTTTTTAGAATTATATCAGCTTTCATCTATATTTCAGCTATAATAATGGTAGTAATACGACCTTTTGGTTACATGGGGCAAACTACTTTCTCTTATGGTAATATTCAGTATTTAATAGAGGAATATCTCTCCATTTCGATATTATGGTTCTTGGTTTTCCTCTTCTTTGAAGGATGGTTAATCTTGAAATGGAAGAGAAGAATGGCAATAAGAGAATTTTCTAGAGTTTCTGATGATACTGTTATAATCACAATTGCACGAATAGGTTTTCTTATCCTCCTCCTCAAAGGCTCATTATTACCATTACCTTGGGAAGCCATAATAGCTGTTCCAATATTAATTGCGGGAGAATTATTGCTTGAAAGACAGTTAAAAAGTCAGCTATGGATTCAAACAATTTCTCCCTCACTGATTGCTTTAGCCAACTCAATAGAAAATAATGAGATAATATCAGATATGAACAATAAACTAAACAAGTGGAGTGGGACTTTTCAAGATTATTCCACAGGTGAACGACTTACATTGCTTCTTAGTGGAATTTTTCTCCTGATTAGTTTCTTCTTTGCTTGGGGGTATGGATGGGGAGAGATCATTTTCATCAGCGAATTTTATTATTTTGAAACCGAACGATTGTTACCAGTTTTATCTATCCATCTTTTATTAGCTAGTGGAATCCTTATAGCATTGATAGTAATCAGCTTTTCATCCGAAGATGAGATTAATGGATCCTCCTTTAAGTTGAATAGCTCTAGTTTCTGGATTGGTAGATTACTCGGTATTCGCTCATTAATGATGCTTGTTGCATATAGCTACGACTACTTTTGGGACTACTTTGGGTCATATGGAGTGTTTCTAAGTTTACTACTACCATGCACTTACCTTATTTTCGAAATTACGGTGGGATTTCAACGACATCTTGCCTTAAAAAGATCAATAATCAGTGGATTACATTATTTAGGTCGTGATTCTGTTTCACCTTCTTCACATCTGGAGATTCAGAAATCTACTGCTTCAAAATCTCCTTCCCGAGCTGAAATCAAATCTACTTCAACACAAATTTCCCCGCAATCTTCAGTTATACAAAATAGTCGTTCCCATATTCATCCTGGTGACGTCTCTGGTGATTCTAGGTCTCAAAAAAATGGATCGGGACTATTTCAATTAATTTCTACCCTTTGGACACTATTGTATCTCATTCTAAGCCCAATTTTTTCTTTTCTTTCTGCTGTCTTCATCTCATTTACATTACTTTCGGGTTTGGTTTATGAAATTCTACTTTTCGTGTTAATTTTGCTGACTGGATTAAGTATAGATGGGTCTTATAACATTCCTATCTACTCTATCAGCGCGGTGAATGACAGTTCTATTGTATATCAGATTGGGGGATTTACAATCTGGAGTGGACACTTGGTAGCAGCACTAGGATTGCAAATTTTCATTTTGGTTGTTATTCAATGGTTTCAATTCATACGAAAGAAACCTGAAGGGATAATAATGGTCTTCTTCGTGAATGTTAGTCGAATCCTTCTGTTTTGCTTATTTCTAGGGTCTATTACCAAGAATTTTAGTGGAGATATTTATGCAACAATAAATATTGTCATAGTACTTATTCTCGCTATTTATATGGAACTCTCGTCTTTGAAAATCCGTTTAGAAAGAAAAAAATGGAGAAATGAATCTATGTCTCTATTACAGAATACGGTAGCTAATAATCAACCAGGTACTAAGGTTACAAATCCCATTAATTCAGGAAAAAACAGTATATAAGTCCTCTTCGTTTTAAAGTGAATTTATATGAAAAATAGATAACAGATGATTATTTTAGGATTAAGTCTCTAATGTCTTCTATAATCCTAATTCTTTTTTAATCAGTGTTTTTAAGATTTCTTTCTCAATTTTTTGTTTATTTGGGATAGATTTATCTCCCATAATCTTTTTTCCAGCATCGAGTAGTTGTTCTTTCGCTAAGTCTTTTGCACCAGTTTCTACGATAATTTCTTTTACAGCTGTTTGTAATACAGTACTCATTGCCTCTTTTACTACTCCCTTTGTAGCTCCCTTTGCTAATCCGCCGATTTTTTTCACAATAACCAATTCACAACCTCAGTAATTTCTTTTGGAATTTAAAAGTTGTTCTACTATGAAGTTAAGCTTCAAACAGAAAGGGTGGATTATTGAGGGAAATCGGGAAGTACCAAAAAAATGACACCTAGAAGGAACTAGGCTATTTATTACCGAAGTTTGACGTCAGATATATGTTAATCGACTATCATGATGTTCTAGTTGTATGAATTCAATATTTCTTGGAGTATGCTCTTCAGGTTCAAAGTGTCCCTCGTAAAATTCATGGGGGAAGAGAGCGTTAAGACCCCAAGCTGCAATTTTATACACAGGATGCTTTGTATCAAATATTGCTCTTGAGATTATTGCTGTAAAATCTCTAGTTTTATGCTCATCGATGACTCCTATTGAGTGAATGTACTCATGAAGGAGCAGATGAAATAGGTAGGCTTTATAATGATCTTTAGGAGTTTCTTCTCGCATCATCTGTAATACATTTCTGTTTAGATATATTTCGTTTGTACCAACTCGGTGATAGCCTCCAACAAACCCCTGAGGATGAAAACCTAAATCTTCTAATCCTAATAAAATGCCTGGTCGTGATTTTCTTAGAACTCTGCTCACTATTCTCCTAATTAGATCAAAAAGATGGGAGTAGTTATTTGCATCTATAGTTTCATATTCTTCAAAAAACTCACGAAGCTGTATTTTATCCACTAATATTACCTATCTGGCCTTACTCACTAATCTTTTAATATGACTTTCTTTCGGGCATCGCAGATTCTCAATCGTTGATTGTTTTTGATAATCGTAATCTGTTTTTAGATTGAAAATTAAAAAAAAAAGAAAGAATGAGATATAAGTTAACTATAATTAATCTAGTTAATGCTCATTCATTATCGATAGAATAGATCGTTTCGATACCTTTAGGTTTGAATTGGGTGGATAGAGATCCAAAGTTACTTATCACTTTATCTTTTTCAGCTCTTTCTCTTAGTTCTTTAATGGTGTTTAGATGAGTTGATTGAAGGTATGCAACTGCAATCAATGATGCACCAACAAGTACTGATGCAAGAAGAATCAGAAAAAGGCCAATTGTCCATAGTACAAGTAATGCGATTCCAAATAAGTCCAAGGAGAATCCAGCTACTTGAATACCTTCAGAGGAAGTAGCTTGACCCGCAAAACTCTCTGTTACTTGAATTGCTAGTGCTCCAAGTGATATTAAGCCAGAAAATCCAAAGATAATACCTAATCCATCTCTTAATATTTTCCCAAGAGGTTTTACGGCAATAAGATCTCCTTGTGGACTTGATTGAATACGTTTAAATCCACCTTCATTAAAACTCCAAATAACTGGGAAATAAAACATCAGAATAAGTAAGACAAACGGAGAAAGAATAGGACTCCAAGCAAGGGCAAGAGATTTATTTTCAAGGGGAGAATTTTGCACAAAAAATATTGTAAGAATAGCTGCTAATGCTGTAGGAAAGAATAAGATATCATAAGCTCTCTGTCTATATAATTCCCCAAGTGTAGACCGAACACCTGAAAGATTGATGGTATTTACAAAGCTTTCTTCAATGTATGTCTCACCATCAAAGTCAAAGAAAGGAATATATCCAATTATCTTACCGGTTCTACCATTTAGCATTTTTAATACGGTATATGTCCAAAACCTACCTCCTAAAAGACGTACGATACGAAATATTATCAATGCAAAGGATGTGAGAATACTAGCTCCTCCACCAACTGCTACTGTAATTAGTAGTAAATTTCCCACAAAAAAGAACTCTCTAACAAAATTCTCACTGATCTCAGTAATTATTTGTTTTAACCAATCTAAAATTGGTCGATTACTGACAACGTAGTACTTCCCTAGGGACTCTTCTTCAGCACGATCAGCTCCACTTGTTGTTCCGTCTGCACCTGCAAGAAAAATTGGAAATGATTTATGAGGCTGATAGTGGGGGATTAACTCATGTCTAACAATATCTACCCATATCGCTTCACGAAAACCGATATTCACGGCATAGTGTGTAAAATTATTTGTGTTAGGGTCATTGTAAAAGAAGTTAAGAATTTTTACATCTGTGAAAAAGACTACCAATCCATTCTCTCTCACTTCTTCTAGTCGATATGGCCGAAAGTCAGGAATCCGATCTCCTCCTGACTCATATGCCACTAATTTTCCTTCCTGATCTTGAACGGTTACATGTTGATACCACATTCCAGATTCTTCATTATAATAATTCCAATTTTGCCAAGGACCCATATCTTGTCTAATCTCGCTAACTAATGGGTTTTCTCGGATATCATAAGGAGTGCTTGGTAGGATGGCTGCAGTAGTGATGACCATTGCACCTGAAATCGCTAGAATAGCTGAAAATATCCATATTACACAGAAAAAGAGTATTTGTGTTTTAAAACGCATTTTTGATAATCGGTATACCATTGTAGGAAACCTCGGTATAATTACATTGAGATAATGTTGTCTAGGTGCTTAAATTTTTTTAAGGTTCTTGAATACTCAGAGCTAGATGATGGAGTAATTTGAGTTAAATCTGACTTATTTTCTTCATTCGAGAAGAAATAGAGATAATTCCTTTTGACCACCTTGTTTCTTTAAATTCGATACTCTAACTCCGATTAAACGAACTTTTTTGGGTGATGTTCTAAATTCTTCTAATAAAGAGTTTGTCTTTCTCAGAATAACTGATTTAGCGTTGAGATAATTCGTAAAGCTAGAACTACGGGTGTATGTGACATATCCTTCGAAACGAATTTTGATGCTAATTGTTCTTGTCAAAAGATGATACTTCTGTAACCTATTCACTAGTTTCTTTGTGATTTCTCTGACCTTAGAATCTATAATATTCCAGTCATTTTGATCTGTTCGAAAGGTTCTTTCTGAACTTATTGATTTTCTCTCCCCTCTAAAGTAACCAACAGGACGAAAATTCTTCCCATGAACAACTTTTTGTAAATGTAAACCATAATCTCCTAACAAGAGGAAGAGTTTTTCTCGGGAAGTAAGCGCGATATCTCCGATTGTCTTTAAACCCTTACGGATAAGAACCTGTTCGGTTTTTTTCCCCACTCCAATAATTTTTCTTACTGGTAAGGAGTAAAGAATTTCAGGTATCTTTTCATTCGGCACTATTGCGATTCCGTTGGGTTTGTTTAGATCAGAAGCAATTTTTGCAATTGACTTTGTCTCTGAAATACCTACTGAAATTGGTAGTGCGAGTTCTTTCTGGATCCTTGACTGAATATCTAGAGCGATTGCTTCTGGAGTGTCTCCATACTTAGTCCATTCATTAGTTATGTCTAAATACGCCTCATCCAAACCCGCACTTTGGAATATAGGACTATAATGCTTTAGAATGGCCATTACTTTTTCAGATTCTGAATGATAATTAGTAAAGGAAACCTCTCTCCCTGAACAGACATATATTCCATCTGGACAGAGTCTATATGCTGTTGAAATTGGCATTCCAGAATGAAGCCCAAATTTTCTTGCTTCGTAGGAACATGTAGATACAACACCCCTTCCTTTCCCTGCTTGAGGATCTGAACCAATTATAACAGGATAAGACTTTAAAAAAGGAGAAATTTTTATATGTACACTCGCGAAAAAGGCGTCTAGATCCACATGGGCAATAACATGTTCCCACACTCTCGTTACCGTCATTCTTAGCGATTTCTATGACTTAATATAAATGTGTGAAAAACCTACGTTTAAGTAATATTCCATAGTTTATTCGTTTTCAAAGCTCCTGAAATCAAGAAAATGAAATATTTTTAACCTTCATCGAGGAGAACCTGAAAATAAAGTTAAAAATGGATTAATATTCCCATTTTAAAACCATATAAGTTTAAACACCAATTATGGGAATCTCTTTTAAGATTGATATTGTTTTTGATACAATTGGGTCGTAAATACAAATTATTGCGCATAAATTAACTCCTACCGCTTTTGCTTGCACTAGGGCCTCATAAAAAGGCGGATCCATCTCCTTATATGGTTTGAAATTCTTAGCGTCGTTTCGTTTTGTTAAAAATACTATCTCAGCACTATACCCACAGGATAAAGCGTCAATAAGTTCCTTTACATGTCGAGTTCCTCGTAATGTCGGTGCATCAGGAAACATCGCAGTAGTTCCCTTTACCAGTGTTGCACTTTTAACTTCAATCAATACTTTCTTGGAATCTAGTGTGTCAGTTCGATCCTCCATCAGAAAGTCAAATCTCGATTTTTGAAAAGTGAACTCTGATTTTAATAGCTTAAATCCCTGATACCGCTTAATCTTATAATATTCCTCTTTGAAAAGACGATTACTGAGCTGTGAATCTATATTCACCCAGGTAGAATTATAATTCACTCCTACTAAAGAGAATCTAGTTTTTCTTCTTGGATTATCATGTTTTTCTAGAAGGACCTGTACACTTGGAATTAGTAGTTCACGTAAACGACCAGGATCAGGGACATGAGCTAAATGAACTTCTTCTGAAGGAGAAATTTGAATTTCAGCAAGAAATCTATTTGGCCTGTTAAGAAATTTTCCCACCACATAATTTCCTGAGCATTGCACTATTTTACACCATCCACGGCCTAGAATTCAGGTACTAAACATACCACCCAATAATGATAGTTGAAATCCATCATTTTGTACTAGATCTCAAAAAGTGTATGTGTATTGGTCATCAAAGAGTGAACTCTAATAGGAAATATTATTTAGGTAGTGCAATATGAAAAAGACGTAGTAATGAATTCAGAAAACCGCTGCTGAATAGCAAAGGAATACAGAAGTAAGGAACAGATTGCTTCTCAGAGCTCGCAAAGTGAGCAAAATGGCCGACCAGAAGAAAAAACTCGACCCCAAGGTAATCGATAAGTTCAAGGCGATACTAAATAAATCTGTTTCCCTTGCAGAAGAAGGAGCTTATTCAAAAGCGATTTTACTATTAGAAGAGACACTAAAAGAAGCAGCTAAACTGGAAAGTGTTATCCCTGAAATTGATGTTCAGAATGCTCTTGGTATTCTTCATTGGAAGAACAACGCATTCGAGCAATTCTTGGAAGTAACAGCTACAGCATTAACAAACGCTCGTGTGCACAAATATAAACGTGGGACGGCTGAGGCGTTGTTGAATTTAGCTTGGGTCCTTGCTATGGAGAGAAAGGATTTCATAAAGGCCTTTGATTTCACTGAGGAAGCTTTAGAAGTCACTCAGGATATCGGATATGTAAAGGGAATTGCTACTAGTTTATATATTATTTCAGCTGCTTATAAGCATAAAAAGATGGAAGAAAAAGCTTCTTACTATCTTGATAAATCACTCCAGATTTCTATGTCCCTTACAGGGGAATCTGATTTGTTAATTCCTAGCAAGGAAGGCCTTACAGACAAAGAAAAAGATCAATTGAAAGATGCGTTAGATTTAATCTAGGCTAAAACTCTAGTAACTCCTTCAATTTAATAAAATCATTTTTGCTTAATGTGAGTATCATAATTAGAAAGAGAATGAATCCCTTCACAGTATTTTCTTATAATTCTTCGAATTTATATAGTGAGTTTAATAAATATAGTGACGCAATATAGAAATTACTAAACATGACACCCTAAATGTTATTCTCAAAAAAAAAATCGCATTAAATCGATATATTCTATCAGATTGAGGATTAATAATGGCACGGATTCTCTTAGTAGACGATGAAAGAGATTTACTCATGATCTATTCCAAATTATTAATGATGGAAGGTCACGATGTTGTAGATAGTGCCAGTAACGGGAAAGAAGCGATTGAAAAATTCTCAGAACTTCCTATTAAGCCAGATATTATTATCATGGATTATCGTATGCCAGTTCTTGATGGCCTCGTTGCTATGAAAGAAATATTAAAGAAAAATCCTCATGCTAAAGTTTTGTTTGTTTCTGCGGAAAAACGTGTTGAAAAAGAAGCATTGGAATCGGGTGCTATTGGCTTTTTTACTAAACCAACTAGTATACGCAATCTACTCGCTGAAATAGATCGAATACAGCAACTTCAAACTGAAAAACTTAAATCGGTTACACGGGAAGAACGCCCGATTGAAAACTAATTTTTCATTGCTCACTATTATCTGTCAGGTTGTTTAGTATAAAAAAAAGGGGGATAAAGGATATAAGAACGTGTAATTAGTGTTAACCTTATTTGGTTGCGGCTAATTTAACGTCATTTTCCTTAACGGTCTTTCGACCAGAGTGACGGGCAATTTCAACTGCGTATTTAGCGAGGTTCATACCATAATCGGTTAAAACCTCATTAAGACGAGCAATTGCATCTGCGGATACACGACGTGCACCAGCATTACGAATAAGTTTCTCTACGCGAGCACTTGCAAATCCTGCCATATTTTTTCACCTTTTTCTCGAAAAATCTGTCGATATTTATTCGACATTCACTTTGAATTTTCCACTCTTTATAAAGTTATTCCTTTGTTTTGGGATTTAACTTTACCTAGCAAGTTTACTATTCTTGTATAGGGTCTTCATGAAATGAAGTGGAATTTAGAAATTCACTAGCTTACTAGATGATGATAGCTCAGTGTATAGTACTCAATATGGAGAATGATTTTCAAATTCGTATGAAAAATTAATAATGGGTTTTTAAGTAGTTTAACCTGATTTGATTCTGACATTTCTGGTATATCGATTATATTTACCAATTCTTTTATCAAAATCAGTCTTTAGAACAAAATTGGTAAGAAATTCTTAATATAGATATCACCATTTTCATTTGTGGTTACTAATCTTCCATTAAAGTCTTTAAATGTGATACCCAAGATTTAGTATATTTCTTGGGGTACTTTTTCTGAATTTTGGAAATTACATCACCTAATGACATTGTTGGATCGTGAGAGATCCACTGATGAACATGACGTAGAGTCTCATAAAAAAATGTGGTTCCTATTGTCTTGTACTGCCCTTCGATCGAAGGGATAGGCCAGTCTTCAAGAATTCTGGTTTTTATTAATTCTCTATACTCCTGATTAATTTCAAATCCTATTCCTTTTCTTCCTGTAATTCGACAGATTTTCAATGTTGTTCCTGAGCCTAGAAACGGGTCGAGAACTGTTTCACCTAGAGCAGTATGCATTTTAATGATTCGATAGGGGATTTCTTCTGGAAATGGTGCAGAATGACCAAATTTGTTTACACCCTTTGAGTCAATTTTAATTACAGGCGCGATATCATCCCAAATTCCTCGTACAGCGAAATGTCTCCACTCATCTTTTGATAATAAACTCTTTTGCATAATACTCGATGAGACTTTGCGCGTTTTTCCTTTCTTCACAAAAACGAATATTTGCTCAAAACTTGTATTAGAGGCAATATTAGTGGGTTTAGGATAACTTCCCCAAGATACATTTGAAATATATGGTGCTTTATCCCAATAGTGCATTCCAGATAAATAAAATTGATTTTCCCTACAAAAATATCGTTCAATATCGAACATTATGTTCAAAATAACGCGACGACCAAATCCAGAATGTTTACTATCAATCGGTAGTGGCTGAACATTAATAGCTATCTTTCCATTTGGCTGAAGAACTCGTTCACATTCCTTCCATACCTTTTCAAGCGATTTAATGTAATCTGTATAACTTTGACCGAATCCGATTTGCTCTGAACCATAATTTCTTACATTCCAATAAGGAGGTGAAGTAACAACTAGGGTTACTGAGCTAGATTCAATATTTTCCATATTCTCTGCGGATTGAAAGAATACAGTTTGATCTTCCACCGTTAATTCGTGAGAAAGTGAGTTCAAGTCTTTTCTTCCTCATTCAATACTTTTAGACGATAGACATCATTCCTAAACTTTGATTGTCTCCAATAGAGTGATTCATATTTGGCAATATTGTACGACCAGCTGTCACGGATATCTGAATCAACCGAAATTGCTATGATTTCTCCAATGAACATTTCATGGTCACCAGTGGTTATGATATCTGTAAGGGTACACTCTAAATTAATTTTGCATTCTTTAATACTTGGTGCTGAGACTTTTTTTGATACTTCCAATGTAAAACCAGCTTTTTCAACCTTATTTGGTTCATCACGCCCCGAGATTCTTCCTACATAATGCGTTTCATCAATAAGATTGAAATTTGGGACATTTACCACAAAACACTTCTCTTTTTTTATTATCTCGTAAGAATACCGTTTTTCTGAAATTAGAACACCAACTAATGGAGGATCAGCCGACAAAGGGGTTGACCATGCGATAGCTAATGCATTTGGGTTAGTAAGCGTTCCTGATGAAACAACAATTGTGAATCGTGGATATAAAAATCGATAAGCTGTCTTCAGGTCAATTTCAGATTCTTTCATTTCCGAGCCACCTTAATTCATCTATTCCTTCAATAAATTTAATTTTTTCTTAGACTCCTAAGTAGGGTGAGATTGTCTTTATCATTGGTTTGATTATCTTTAGGAGTTTCTAAAATCATGGAAATTTTCTTAAAACGTGGGTGTTGCATTAATTCCCTAAAACATTCAAGACCGATATTTCCCCGTCCAATATGTTCATGATGATCAATTCCTGAATTATGTTGTCCTTTCGAATCATTCACATGAATAATTCGGACTTTATCGGTTCCTACTAGAGAGTCAATCTGATCAAAAACCTCATGCAGTGTTTCAGGAATCGAAATTTCGTATCCAGATGCATACGCATGCGCTGTATCTAAGCATATTCCAACAAGTTGAGGTGAGTCAACTGTGTTTATCACTTCAACAAGATCTTCAATCTTTTTTCCCCATTCCCTTTTTTTCGCTGTAGAATTTTCTAATAAAATCATAGTAGGAGAAATCTGTGTTTCGCTAATCTTGTTAATCGCATTCACTACACGTTTCACGGCGAATTTTCGGGTTTCTAGCTTTGGACTACCAAGATGAGTAATTACATATGGACATTTGAGGAGGTGTGAAGTATTTATCTCTTCTTGGAGGACTTTAATAGATCTATAGTATAGATTCTCTTCTGGGGAAGAAAGATTAGGTAGATAGGGCATATGAATTGCGGTATCGAAATAGTTTGCCTTTTTAGATTTATTTAAAAAATATCCAACCTGTTTATCATTGAGAGTAGTTTTTCCTGCATCCCAACGTCTTGGGGGTCTTGTGAAAATTTGTAAACACTCACAAGTGCTCTGTAATCCACGATCAATTGCCTTATCTATGCCATTTGCAATGGATTTATGAGCTCCAATTCTTGGTAAGGTATTATTATCCATTGACATAACGACTTAACTCTCTGAATTGTCAAAGTCCAATGAATTTCGTACTCCAGAAAAGTTATTAGTGTTTATTCCCAAAAATCAGACGATGAAAGAAATATCTCAAATCACAAACAAATTTCCAGTCAGATACGAATATTTAGCTTTAATTATTGCTACATTGGCTGTTTCTGGAGCCTCGATCTTTATTGTTACTAGTAAATCTCCACCAATCCTTGACGCATTTTGGAGAATGTTTTTAGTTGTTCTTTTACTTAGTCCCCTATTGTTTCTGACCGAGATACGAACACAGTTTTATCAAGTCTTAACGATCGATCACATGAAATACTTCATTTTAGCAGGATTTTTTCTCTCGTTACACTTTTTTTCATGGATGCAGAGTTTGGAATATACTACAGTAGCCGCCTCAGTGATTGTAGTCAATTCCTCTCCACTCTGGGTAATTTTTCTATCTTTTCTCCTTTTTCGTGAGACACTCAACCGCTACCAAGTTATTGGGTTATTTTTCTGCTTTATTGGGATAATTTTCATTGCGTCTGGAGGTTCTTCGGATCAATTTATTGGTTCTTTCCAAGAAGGGATTATTTTAGCGCTATTTGGTGCAGTGTGTGTAGCCTGTTACTTTATAATTGGTAAACAAATGCGCAGTCAGTTCAAAGTTTCTAATATCTCATACACTTATTTCGTAAATGCTTTTTGTGCATTTTTTCTATTTCTATATTCATTGTACCTTTCAGAAAATGTATGGAATTTTCCAGTATCAGATATGACATGGTTTCTGGCGTTAGCCATTGGGCCTAGTCTATTAGGTCATGCGCTCTACACATATTCGATGAAAAAGCTTTCAGCACAGGTTGTATCGTTGACTGTATTAGGAGAAGCAGCAGGTGCCTCGCTTTTAGGATTTCTCTTTCTTTCCCAAGAGCTACCAATTTCAACAATTATTGGAGGTATTTTCATAGGAATTGGTATAGTTTTAGCCGTATTAACTGAGGAAACAGAGGAAATCTCCTGAAGCTTTTATTCCCTCTTCTTAATCCAAATTGATTCTCCTTTGCGAGGTTTTGGTCTGAATTTTAAGAATAATACTGTAACACCTAGTCCTCCTACAGTGGCAAAACCTATAATCGGAACAGGATCTATAACTGAAGGAGTAGGAGTTGTGGTAGTAGTAAATTCCGATCCATTGGCAGGAATGTACAGATAATCAAGAGAACGTTGAAGCAATTCTGGTAAAACCTCTTTTGGAACCATTTCAGGTTGGAATTGATAATTTATAAGTTTATATTGGCCATTATCTACAAAAAATCCCTTTGTGTCATGGGAAGCAAATTGTGGATCAATATCTACAAGAATAGGAGTAGCTCCTACTAATAGGTTGACTAATTCACCATCAGCTCCTCTTGTTGCACGGAGAGTATCAGAATTTCCCAGTGTAAACTGGGGTAAATCTTCTAAGAATTGCGATCCCTGCAACATACCAACTGGTGCTCGAAAGTTTTTCACAGATTCAGCTTGGAAGATATTTCGATACTCATTCTGATATTCGGCTCCTTGATTGCTAAAGTCAAAAATTGTATATGAAGACATAAAGATAATACCAGGGGATCGTTCTTCTCCAAGATCAGTATTAAAATATCTCTTAATTTCTCTAAATTCGTTGTAATTAATGTGAGAATTACTTAATGGAGATATTTCAGGATTTCCAACCCAGATAATGGAGTTATATTGAGTAAGCTCTTCTGCAGTAATTTCTGCTTCAGTAAAGGATGAAGTACGCATTATCTCAGATTTATCTATAAGATCTAACGAATCTAATGCCTCTAGAACACTCACTTCAGCATCACGACCCAGATCATCATCCACTACAAGGATTGTCCCATTTAGGTTATCAACTTCAACATTGATGAATGAAGAATACCCGATATATGGAGAACTAGTGTTATCAATTGCTCGTGCACGAATTAAATGACTTCCTTCACGTTCTAATGTTGAATCCCAAGAATAAAGATACCCATCTGTCACAAGAACGTCAGGAGATGCTGCTTCCCATGGACCGTTGTCAATGGAAACCTCAGTGGAAGTTATACTTGATGAGGTGAGATGGTTTACAGTAAAACGTATTTCATGAGTTCCTTTAATTACTTCAACAGGCTTTTCTAAATTTACCACCGGTATATTGCTTTCATTTGTGATGCGAATATGATAGGATTTGTTGGAAAATACTTCCAAAATTTGTGCAGCCCAACCTGCACCCGAAACAAATGTCGCAACATCCCCTGGTGTAGTTAATGAAAAAGGAGCATCATCCTTATTCTCTTCAGTTTCTGGATGGGCGTCAATTACATTCCATGGAGGATATTCTGCTTCTACTTGTGTATAAGATCGTGGACCTAGTTTTATTTCCGCTATCACCATACCAAATTTCGGTAATGTTTTATCATAGTCCATATCCTCTCGCACCGTGATAGTCCAACCCTTTCCATGGTTTGGATCAGCATATCCTGTCGAATTCCACCCAATTTCAAGCCACATGGTACCTAGGGGTGCTTCTACTCCGATTGGAGTGACTGTTGAATGAGTATCTATCGAATAATCTGAAACCTGAACACGATAGGCAGCAGAAAGAAATTGAGCAGAAAGCGGTTGGGAAAGTTGACTATAATACTTATTCCAGATTGAAAAATGACTTTCACCGCGTCCCATCATCCCGTAAGGACCAGCATAGATATGTTCATAGTTCCGGTAATCGTATAAATCTGGAAAGTACAATGCATGACCAAGTTCGTGTGAAGGAGTTCCATAATCTACATATTCATGATTCATTGAGTAAGCAACCCATCCAGAGTCGATACTCACATACCACTGATGACTCCAGATATCATTTGAATTCCCAGAATATTCCTGACCATCCCCCGAATGAATTATTACAAAAAGATCATATAAGAGTGGGTCTTTTCCCTCGGTAACAGCATGCTGGTATGCTTCATCTGCAAGTAGATAAGGGGCTGCATCTTGACCTGGGGGAATTCGTTCACCAGCACCATAATAAGCAAGTGGTTCTGTTGCTTGGTACCATCCAAGTACATCTCCAGTTAAATCTACTGAGTTATAGGATACATTTATGTAATATTGGCGTATACTAAAGGAGTTTAAAGAAAAAAATAAATCAGTAAAATGTTGAACAGTGTGAGTTGGATGGTGTGGATCATCAGCTAACTCCATCAAGACAACTAAGACAGTCAGCGTAACATCTGCGTCAATTTCGTAATTTTTCGCTTCTTGAGTAGAAACAGACATATTTTTGGAGGTAAGTAACTGACCAGCAGCTACTGAAATCGGGAAACATAGTATAATTAGCATTAATTGAATCGTATTCACTTTGGGCATAGAGTCCACCTGTATATGTTGATTAGTACAGAGGTAATACATTTTTTAAAAGAATTCGGTAACGAGGAAATTATATGCGGAAGTGACTTGTGTTTTATATAACTTGAAATTGGTGAATTAGTAATGGTAGATCAAAAGACTTTAACTCAAATCGTTGAAATTTTACTTTCACGCATATCATCTGATGATCAGGAACTTGGAAGATTATTAATACGGGATCAGTATGATCAGTTGGATTTAAGAGTCACTTTTTGGGCAATCAGGGATAAAGTTCGTGATCTAAAAGAGACTACCATAACAGATTTGCCTGAGTTTCAGAATATTGAAGTAAAACTTACATTGGCACCTAGAACATTTTTTGAGGATGTCCTAAATGGTAAAAATGTACCTTATTGGCAAGTAGCAACAGTTATGAGACTTTTACAATCAGGTGAAATCATCTACGATCCTCGGGGAAAACTAGATGATTGGAAATCAAAAGCTGAACAAGTATTTTGGCAACCAGAGATAATTGAACTAAAAAGACAGACTACTAGGATGCTTTTGGATCGGGTTAAAAACCGAATCCAGGAAGATATGATTGCAGATGCTTTTATTTGGTTAATTAAAGCTGCAGAGGAAGCGATTTGTGTTCCATTGATGGTTGAAAACGCGTTTGGATTGGGTACTGCTCCTTTTTTGCTCGATTCTCTTAGAAATCTAGATATGAATCTATATGATTTTTTTAACTTACTTCTAAGAATATCAACCTTCACTCACGATAAATTAGTTGATGCGCGAAAAGAATTAGAACGCTTAGCTGATCGTTTATACCAGCGGAATTTGCGTACCGATCGAGAAATGTGGATATTATCGGCCTTTGTCTCCATTAATGAATCGGAGCGGAAATTAAACCAGAGTATTACTGTAAAAGAGACAGATGCAACATCTTCAATATCAAGTAGACTTTTCGAGACAGCAGTGGGGGAATTATGGCAGGCTTACTTTCTTGTAGCACAAACTCCTAGTTTTGCCGTAAAATTGGATCCATGGGTAGTTGCGTCCTTCTGGAGATGGTTTGGAGGATCAGAAATTACTGAGGATTGGTTACAAGGAAAAATGAATTTCATACAATCTCTTATAGATACTTAGTCTGTATTTTTAAACCAATTCCACGTGTGTTTAATTCCTTCTTCTAAAGTAGTTTGGGGTGTCCAATTAAGTTTGGATTTTGCTTTATTTATATCCAAAGCGATTTTCTTTACATCTCCTGGACGTGGGGGCAAATATTTTATGTTAGGAGTATATGAAGTCACTTTTTCGATAACGCTTACTAAGTCGTTTAAACTCGTCTCTTTCCCAGTTCCAGCATTAAAAGTATCATTTTCTTTTGAACCCATTGCGGATGTGCATATGGTTGCTATATCCTTAACATAAACATAATCTCTTGTGTCAGTTCCATTGCCAAATATTTCCAGAGATTCTTGTTCCAAAATTTTACCCAAAAAGATGGAAATGACTCCTGCCTCTCCTAAAGGATCCTGTCTCGGACCAAAAATATTAGCGGGACGAATTATTGCATAAGATAGGCCATGAGCTAAATTAAACCATTTTAGATATTTCTCACCTACAAGCTTACTCAATCCATAAGGTGAAATAGGATCTTCAAGGGTTGTTTCTGAAGCAGGTAACTGATTAGGTTCCCCATATATTGCCCCTCCAGTACTTACATAGACAATTCTTTTCACAGACCTATTAAGGATCGCATTAAGTATGTTAATAAATCCATTGATATTTATTGATGCGTCGTAGAGTGGATCGCGGACAGAATGAGATACAGAAATCTGTGCTGCTAGATGATATACTGATTCCACATCCTTAAGAGCGGTTTTTATATCATTAGGATTTAAGATATCACCTTCAATAAGTGTGATTCTTTCTTCAAAGGATTTTAGATTTCTGGTTTTTCCTGTAGTGAAATTATCTAAACAGACGATTTCATTACCTTGAATAAGCAATTCTTCTATCAAATGACTGCCTACAAAGCCACCTCCTCCAGTAACCAAAACTTTCATTTTTTCACCTGACTTAAGCTATCACAAAAGACTTTATCTTGATAGAACTAGTTTTGGAAGCTCTTTAATTGATTTCTTGTTTTATTTTCCCGAAAAACCGGATGAGTTACATATTACTTTTCAATCGACAGGATTAAATTGCAGTTAATTATTTCAAGTTTAACTCACAATATTTTAGAGCTAATAGGTTTAGAATGAACAGAAGGATACTTTATGAAGGTTGGATTGAGCGAAGGGTCAGTAGTAGTGTGGAAAGATAATGAAATTAGAAAATATCCAACTTTGAATAGTATATTACCGTTGATTTCAGATCCCCGACTGTTAGAAAAAACAGGAAGTTTACTCCTTACTGATGCCCCGAAATTACAGTTACCATTTACTCCCGTGAAAATTATATGCCTAGCTAGAAATTATTCAGCCCATGCTATAGAAATGGGAATTGATCCAAGTAAACTACCTCCTTTTCCCCCATTGTTTTTGAAACCTCCCTCTTCAGTAATAGGACCTGGTGACAATATTATCATTCCAGAACAAACTCAGGAAGTGCACCATGAGATTGAATTAGCTGTAATTATCGGAAAACAAGGAAAAAATATAACAAAGGAAAGAGCAAAAGAGCATATTTTCGGATATACAATCTTATTGGATATTACAGCAAGAGATATTCAATCAAAAGCAAAGGAAAAAGGGCATCCTTGGTTTGTTGCAAAGGGCTTTGATACATTTTGTCCTTTAGGTCCTGTAGTAGTCACTTCTGACGAAATCCACGACCCTCATTCGCTTTCTATTAGACTCAAGGTAAATAGTGAAATACGACAAGATGGAAATACACAGAGTATGATTCATAAAATTGATCGAATCATAGAATATTGTAGTAGTATAATTACACTTGAACCTGGGGATGTGATTGCAACTGGAACTCCAGAGGGAGTAGCTAAATTTGAACACGGAGATATTCTACAGGCTACTATAGAAAAAATAGGAACCTTGACGGTAGGAGTTGATTGATTGACTACCTTGGATGCCTTCTTAATGTATCTGCCTGAAGGTATTCATCTTCTAACAGGCTATCAACAGACTCCTGATACGTTATTTTTGAGTTATTTTGAAGACGATTTCCTAAAAATATTGAATCATCCAGTTGCACTGAAATTCCGCTTTCGTTTTCTTGAAAAGAAACAACCCTCAAGTATTCTTATCCATTTTTACTATATTCATGAAGCAGGGGCCCTGCAATTAACTTTCCACGTGAAATATGAAACTAATGAATTTCTTCAATCTGTCACGAAATTCTTTCCCTCTTCCACCATGTATATTAGAAACATTCAGTAATTTTAACTGAATAAGGTCTATGATTTTGCCTTATCAAGATGCGTCTGAATCAGGCTTAATAAGTCGTCAGCACTGAAAGGTTTTGCGATGTAAGCATCTGCACCTACTTTTTCCCCCTCTTTGCGGTCTTTATTGCCTACTTTTGCAGTAAATAATAGAACTGGAATTTTGTTTAGCTCAGGATTTTCTTTTATCCACTTACAGACTTTTAATCCATCCATTTTTGGCATGAGTACATCTAGTAAAACTAGATTTGGTTTTTCTTTCTCTGCCTTCAAAAAATCGATAGCTTCTTGGCCATTATTAGCGGAAAACACCCGATAGCCCTCAAATTCTAAAACCATTCTAGCTAATTCCACAGTATCCTCTTCATCATCCACTACTAAAATAGAGTCACCCTTCATTTAATAACACCTATATACCGAGGAATTGTTTGCTTTAAGTTTGCTAGATGTAACGGTTTTATCGAGAAGCATATCACATACGGATTTACTCTGTTCCCATCTAGAGTATACAATGAAGCTTTATATTCATAGGCTTTTAGAACTTCAAGAGTTGGGCTATTTTCTGCAGATAATGAGAAATGTACCTTTATTGTAACGTGATGAGGTAATTATCTCATAGAACTATGGAAATAAGGGCAATTATCATCATGAATCCAAAAATTCGTTGTAAATGAATCGTATTAACCCGTTTCACAAGCCTAGCACCTACTTGTGCTCCTAGAACAATACCAATGATGAGAAATAAAGCCAGATCTGGATGAAAATATCCTTGGGTGATTTTTACCCCTGCTCCTGCAAGGCTTGTGAAAATCATTATGAACATCGATGTTGCTACTGCTTTATGCATTGGTATTTTTCCCAGTGTTACAAGTATAGGAACCATAACAACTCCCCCACCTATACCTAACAATCCTGATGAGAACCCTGCCACTAAACCGAACACAGTGGAATAAATCTCTCGTTTTTCATATCCATACCAGACCACATCATCGTGTTCGATTTCTTCTTCAGACGATGCTCCTCTCCTTCTTTCTTTTGGATAAAGAATCATTTTTATAGCTATTGGTATTAAACATAGTACGAAAACGATGCGGAATAATTGTGGATCCTCAACAGCAAGTATGGAACTAGTAATACTCCCTGAAATAGATCCTATTATTGTAGTTGTAGCAATTAATAATCCTGAACGGTATTCAATTAATCCAGATTGTCGTGAATAAGCAATAGTTGATGAAATAGCAGTAAAAATAATCATAAAAAGTACTGTACCAATAGCATGAGTTTCTTCAATGTCTGCGATCATTAAAGATGGAGTAGTTATGAATCCCCCTCCAACGCCTAATGCAGAGGATAATATGCCTACAAAAAATGAAAAAATGATTGCAAATATTGCTTGGAATGGATCTGTAATAATATTGTCTCCAATAAATTGAAGTAAGGCCATTAAACTCATCTCATTAAGAACTATAAAGAAAGTGAGATTTATTTTTCTACTCCTTTTCAGAAAACGGTCAATAAATGGGACTTATGAGCTTTCACCCTTAGTTGAGAGAAATTAGTAAGAAAAAGTCATCTCTCCTAGCTTTATTCTTTGGACGAAAACTCGTCATTATTGAGATGTTAAATTGTAGATACGTTGTGACAGAATCCAAGTATATTTTGTATATTCATATTTTCCATGCATAACCCTGATTCTTAAAAGAAAATGTTGATAAATTTTCATTAGAACCCGAAGGAAATCGAAATTACGATAGGATCCTATTATAATGAGTATCGCCGAAATTTATGGAACTAAAGGTAAGTTACTAGAGGGTAAGCGGATCCTAATCGGTGTTACCGGTTCTATCGCAGCAATCGAACTTCCACATTTAGTAAGAGAAATTCTGCGTTATTCGGGTAAACCATTTGTTGTTCTATCTAAAGAAGCTTCGAGATTTGTTACTGCTGATGCATTAACTTGGTCAATGGGAGAACCGCCTTATACGGAGATTTCCGGGCTATCGGAGCATATTAAATGGAGTGTAGATCCAGAGGAAAAAGTAGATCTATATTTACTGTGCCCAGCTACAGCAAATACGATTTCTAAGTTGGCTTCAGGAGTTGCTGACGGTCCAGTTCCTCTAACTGCATTAGCGTGTATTGGAGCAAAAATTCCTTGTATTGTTGTACCTGCAGCCCATAGCGTCTTACTCGACAATCCTATAACCCAGAAAAGTATGAATTTTCTCAAACAGTTAGGTGTACAATTCCTGACAAGTGAGGAGGAAGAAAAAAAGTATAAGTTTCCTTCCCTAAATTTACTGATGGATCAAATCATTAAAATACTTAGTCATTCTCGTCCTTTAGAAGGTACCAAGTTTATTGTAACTGGAGGAGCTACTCGGGAGTATCTAGATGATGTTAGATTCCTTTCCAATCCCTCAAGTGGGTTATCATCTCTGTATATAGCGAGAGCGCTTCAGAAAAATGGTGCTGAGGTTAAATATGTTTTGGGAGAAGGAAATACGATACAAACAGATCTCGATATACCATCAGTAACGATTGTTCGCTCTACTGCTGATATGTATAAATATATCAGAGATCAGATATCAAAAGGGGGAGTTGATGGGCTAATATCAGTTGCTGCAATTTCGGATTACCAACCAAATTATCAAAAGGGGAAAATTCCTTCTCTCCAAGAAGACATGTCGATTGAGCTTAAACCCACAATTAAGATTGTTAAAGCAATAAAAAAAGAGTTTCCCTCCTTATTTATTGTTGCCTTTAAGGCTGAAGTTGGAATTGCTGAACAAGAGTTGGTTTCAAAGGCAACTCAGTATCTAAAAGAGAATAATGTTGATATTGTCTGTGCAAACTGGGTAGGAGAACCAGATAAGGGATTTATGACGAAATCGAACGAATTATTTGTAATTCGTGACCAACAAGCGATTCTTGAATTGAAAGGATCCAAGGAAACACTCGGGAATGAGCTAGTAAATCTAATTTCGGTCGAAATCACTAAGAGGAAGGCATCATAATGAATATATCCGTTATTGGAGCAGGAAGTATCGGTTCATTATTTGCTGGTAGAGTTGCTTATTCGGGTTTTGATGTAGATGTAGTTGGACGAAAAGATCACGTCAACAAAATTCAAGAAAAAGGCCTCACGATTTTAGAGGATGAATCAAACATTGTTTCGTTCTTACCTGCAAATACCGAATATAATCCTACACAACAAAAATCCGACGCGTTATTTGTCACAACTAAAGCATACGATAATCATACTGTAGCAAGTTCGCTATCTAATCGGATCAATAAAGAAACACCCATATTCATTATTCAGAATGGAATGGGAAATGAAACCATATTCAAGGAAAATTTTCCGGAAAATCCAATTTATCGTGCTGTTACTACAGAGGCAGCAGAACACCTTCAACCAGCAGTTGTGAAGCATGTTGCTTTTGGAAAGACTTCTTTCGGAATTGTATCAGGTAAAGGAAATGGATTTAGTAGCCAAGTTGAGCAAATACTATCCTCATCAGGTTTCAATATAAAAGAAACTCAAAATATTCAGTTAAAAATGTGGTATAAGCTCCTTGCTAATGCTGCTATCTGTCCACTTGGTACGATTCTTCATGCAAAGAATGGAGAGATTCTAAAACGGCCTTCTTTTGTACGGATTTTTAACGCGATTCTTAAAGAAGGAATAGCTCTAGCTAATCAGCTTCTTCCAGATGAAGATTTTTCTACTTCTCCTGAATTTATAAAAGAAGTGATTAATAAAACAAAGGATAATAAATGTAGTATGCTTCAGGATATCGAGCGAGGACGTCGTACAGAGATTGAATTTATGAACGGATATATTACTACAGAAAGTCGAGTTCATGGAATGAAAGCACCTGTTAATATGGCGATTACAGAAGTAATTCGTCATCTTGAAACAAAAGAAAAGAAAATACTAATAAGTTGAGTTAATGTAGCAATGAAAACGGAATTTTGGGTTGCTGCTCATCTAACAGGTCTTTTCGAAATAAACGATCAGTATGATAGCTTGCTTGAAATTGGGTCAAGAGGGGCTGGTTTTTCCATTCAAAGAGGAGTAAAAACTTCTATTCAGAAAACTGACAAATCGACAGTTGTTGTTCACTTTGATGACGTCCCTCAGCCAGCATCTCGCACTTTGATTACCCAAAAAACGATTAAATTACTACTTCCAGAGAGTAAACAATGGAATTTTGAGATTCATCATCAGTTTGAAATTCCACTTAGTAGTGGTTTCGGAGCTTCAGCAGCTGGAGCATTAGGAACGGCGTTCTGTATTAATGAATTCTTTAACCTTGGATTAAGTGATCTCGAGCTATTTCAAGTTGCTCACAAAGCTGAGGTACTTACAAAATCCGGTTTGGGGGATGTAATTGGCTTATTCCAGGGGGGATTGGAGATTCGTATTAGAGGGGGAGCTCCTGGTTACGGTGAAACGATTAACATGATAAAGAATGATGATTGGAAAGTTGCTACAGTATCTTTAGGGCCTCTTTCCACCTCATCCGTGCTATCTAATCCCAGAAAGCGGGAAATAATTAATCGTACCAGCTCTGAATTAATCGCAAATCTGATTAAAAATCCAGACTTTACTACATTCATACATTCTGTGAAAGAATTTACACATAGAGTTCAATTATGTTCCCCACAACTTCAAACAATTTTGGAGAGTCTTCCTACGCAAATAATTGGGGCCCAAATAATGTTAGGAGATGCATTGTTCATATTTTATACAAATTCTGATGAATTAAGTGATGTCCAGTTACCATTTGGTACAATTCAACCTGAAGAGATATGTGAACAGACTGTAAGGAGATTAAATTAATTATGAACCATGAAATTCCCAAAGATCATCCAAGATACTTATCGTTAACCGTTCGAGAAGCTATAATAAGTGGAATGCATCAAAAAGTAGTTGCAGAGGCAGGACTTATTGCTCATGGGAGAGGAGAGGCATTTGACTATATTCTAGGTGAGGTTACTCCCGAGTTTGCATTAAAACAGGAGGAATTTGCAGTTCTGAAAATGCTTGCAGCTAAGAAACCTGTTATTTCTGTCAACGGAAATGTTGCAGCCATGTGTCCGGAGGAGATTGTGGCTTTAGGGAAACTTCTCCGTGCTCCCCTCGAAATTAATCTGTTTTATCGATCGCAAGAAAGAGAACAGGCAATTAAAACTAAACTTATTGGTGCTGGAGCTGAAAAGATATTAGGTCTTGATCCAGAATTTCAAGAAACCATAGACGAAATTTCTCATTTGAGACGTATTGTGGATACTCGTGGAATAGCAATCTCAGATTGTGTTTTTGTACCATTAGAGGATGGAGATCGCACTCAGGCATTAAGACACTTAGGTAAGAATGTTGTAACTGTAGATCTTAATCCATTATCTCGAACTTCCCTCACTGCAAATGTTTCAATCACCAATAATATAATCCGTGCAGTTCCCGAGATGATCGATTTTGCTAAAAAACTTTCAAATTTATCAAAAGCTGAACTTACTGAACGATTAAACCAATTTAATAACGAATCATTATTACAAGATGCTCTAATATTTATGTCTGAGAGATTAAAATCACTAGCAGAGACTGATAAGTTGACTATATGAGGTGAAAGATTGAAAAAGAAAACAGTATTAGATATTATGGAATTATATGATTCAAATCAGAAGATCACGATGTTAACGGCGTATGATTATGTAATGGCTTCAATTCTTGATGAAGCTGGAACTGACATTCTTCTAGTAGGAGATACTATGGGAATGGTGGTTTATGGTCAAAAAACTACTCTTCGTGTCACATTAGAGGATTCTATTAGACACACACAGGCTGTAGCTAGGGGTGCCAAATCCGCTATGGTAGTTGGGGATCTACCCTTTGGCACATTCCAGGTCTCTCGTGAAGAAGCGATTAGAAATTCAATAAAATTGATTCAATTAGGAAATGCAGAAGCTATTAAGCTAGAAGGAGGAAGTGAGCGTATTTCAGCAATAGAGGGAATTTTAGATGCAGGAATTCCTGTGATGGGACACTTAGGCTTAACCCCTCAATCAATTCACAAATTTGGTGGCTTCAAGGTACAAGGTAGATCAGAGGAAACAGCAAAGAAATTAATAGAAGAAGCTCGGGTTTTAGAAGAAGCTGGTATCTTCTCTCTGGTATTAGAAGCTATCCCGTGGGAAGTAGCTAAGAATATAACTGAAGCGGTCTCAATTCCAACAATTGGAATTGGTGCTGGCCCACATTGTTCAGGTCAGGTTCTAGTAACATATGACATGTTGGGTTATTTTGATTTTAAAGCAAAATTTGTGAAGAGATATGCGGATCTCAAAAAGCATATTTTATCTGCAGTTCAGGAATATAATCGTGAGGTACGAGAAGAATCATTTCCTGATCTTAGTTATAGCTATGAAATGCCAAAGTAAACATATCATCTATTCAACGACGGTTTCATTTTCGTCATTTTCGATGTTCTCTCTCTGGTAAATCCTATTTAAAGGCCATAGAAGTTTTTATAAATCCTAGTTGTCTCTACTGTATTGACTCTGAAATGCATTCCGATTTTAATCTTGATTCTGGTGGAATAAATGAGCTACATAGTACGACTCGTAAGCTTCTTACAGATGAATTGAGACAGCTTCGAAAAAGAATGAAAATCATTCCGTTTCCATTTTGTGAGTTGGAATGCCCATGGTTACCTATTTGTAGAATAAAACAACCGTTAGAATGTGTTATAAGTGTTATTCGTGAAGCAAATCAGGAATATACTGATTTAAACACTAAAATTGATTCTATTCAGTACTTTTGGCACTGATTATGAAAGAAAATGACTATTTTCTTGAGTTTTGAGTCTCTGAGGATCGAAGTAGTCGTTGGTTACTCATCACATACTTTGGGCCAAATCCTTCTAGTGCTTTCATTGGCCCTTCGAGTCCTTTTGGATTTCCTGTTTTTGTGTAGACTACCTCTGTTTGTAAAATTGAGTTTAACACATTCTCTGGGCTATTACCAAAGGAGTCAAGTAGTATTTCCCCTTTTTTCTGCCCTGTATTATACAATCCTTGAAGAAAGAAGAGTTGGTCATCTCTCAGAGAACGTTTTTTAGGTGATTTTCTTGCTATTAAGGGATCAGATTTTTCTTCTTGAGTCCATGAGGCTATTCGATTTAGTAGAATAGCTGTTTCACTTTTTCGTGTCGTTGGTACAGTTGGTACTTGTCTTCGGAGAAATATATAGGTTAAAGCTCCAAAAACGTGTTTTTTACGTTTTTTCCATTCTGTTCGTTCAAAAGCTGTTTCTAAATTCTCTAAAATTAGAATTGGTTGTTCATAAGTTGCTATTAATCGATCTATTTGTTCAAATAACCGATTATCTGTGATAGATGAAATAAGATCTGCACCTGTCTTTCTTTCAACAGCTACGGTATCAGATAAGACATAATCGGCAACATCCAGTTGTTCTTCCTTAATCTCCATACCTAGTTTAATCAACCTTCTTTTAATTTCTGGAGGCTCTCTATGGTCTACTATTATGCTTAGAGGTTGACTCATTTCTATGTATGTCCTAAGATTGCATGTTATTGAACGTATTTCTTCTTCTCAACTCTTCCAGATAAAAGTTTCTTGTCTACAAGTGTATTGAGAATAGTAACTATGTCAGGTTGAGACACTTTCGTTTCTTGACTTATATCAGAAAAAGAAATCGCCTTTTTTGTTAAGCTTTGAGGGCTTTTCACAAATCTATTCACAATTTCGATTGCCCGACGATGAGTCCATACTTGATCTCCATTAACTGATAAGTAGAGAGCAGGATCAGATTTTATTTGGTCTTCAATAACATTAATTGCTTTTTGATTATCAATCACCTCAAGGATTTCGAGTAGAGTTAATATCGGAAATTCAGCTTTATGAGCAATAATTTGCCTGTACTCATTTTTAACTCCTTCCAGTGTAATTAATTCACCAAGATTGTTGTGGATTCCGGAGATTTTTAGAATATCCTGAATAATCTTCTGCAAAATATCGATTTGTATATTAAGTTTGAATCCAAGAACAGAATAATTAATTCTTGTTTGGTTTTGAAATTCTTTTTTCACATCATTTAATATATTGTGTGTAAAGAAATATTGGGCACTTTCATCAACTCTCCCCTGATAATTCTGATTAATATAATTCAATATCACAGATTTTACACTGGAATCTAGAGCATTGTTCTTGAGAAATTCCTCCAGTGAGATATGTTGTTTTTCATCAATTTCCTGATTAATGAGAGGATAGAGACTTTCTAGAGAAATTAATTGGCCCTCTGAAGATTGGTAGGTACTAATTTCCAATACTTTCTGTAGACTTTCGAGAAACTGTGGGAAGTTCATATTTATTGGATCTAGTAAATGTTTTACTCGATCTTCATCAATTCTGATGGAATTTTCTTCAATTTCATTGAATTCTTCCTGAGTGATATATACTTGGATGTCATCTAGCCACTTACCTGGTGAATGACTCTCAATAATTGGTTTTAAGACTGATATATCAATATTTGGATCTCCTAAGCTAGCCAAAAACACTTTTAAATTAATTATTTGGTTTTCTATAAGGAAATCTTTCGCTTTTTGGCTAATAAACTTGTACGTAAGATATTCACCTTGGGAATTTACCCAACCTTCGTCAGTTGAAATAAATGCTTGGGTAAATTCCAGAGTGACCAGTTCTAAGGGTTGTTTAAGTGACGTACTTATTTCTTTCAAAGGTAGGAGTCCGTTTATCGTAAATTTCTCTGATATTTCACTAAAGGTTTGTTCGTGGACATATAAATCAGAAAAAACACACTTTAATCCAGTAAGAGTACTCAGTAATTCTTTTATTACCTCGATGTCAATTTCATTAAATGGTGATTCTTCATTAATATCAGTCAATATGAGAGAGTTTTTCTCATTAAATTTCTCTATAAGGAGAGCTTTTAATCCTTTATCGGTATAATAAATGCCTCCAGGTTGTGGAAAAAACCTCAGATCGATAAAATTTTTCAGCATAATTTCTGCGGCGATGGAGGAGGCTCCCCATTCTTCTGATAGTTCTGTTAATGAGAATTTATCCCGATTTTGTAGCTGCATAGAATACGAAAGAATGATTTCAGTCATTTGATTAATAAGGGTATTAATTGTACCACCAAAATCCTGTTTTGTAGTTGAAGTAGCATATTGGAGAAGCGCTACATATTCAAGTTTTCCTTCTGTTAAAACTACTGAGGTGACATCACTTTCATTTTTCTTAAGAAAAGCTGCAGCAGTTTGTCGGACATAATCATTATCATCAATTAAATTTTCAAGAAAAGGAATTACTAAATCTTTCCCTCCTAAATGCTCTAATGCGGAACTAGCTTGATTTCTAGTCCAATCATCAAATTCTGGATCCCTCATTATTTCAATAAGAGTGCCAACTGCAGTAGCGGTTTTTATCTTTCCTAACGCGTAAATAACAGTACGTCGTAAGCCTCCTTTTTCCTTTTTAAGTAGTTCTAATAACCTCTGCTCAACCCCTCTAATATTTCTGGCAACTACAATATCGAGTGCTATCTTGCGGACAGCTTCACTTGGATCTTGCAGAGATGAGACCGCTTGAGAAGTGACAGAAGTATGATTCGTGGAATTCAACCATTCTAAACTAATAGAGCGTATGCTAGGACTGGAATCCACTATTCCTCGTTTGATAAGTCCTTCAAGTTGACTCGGTTGGAGATTCTTGATTAAGGTTGCATAAATTGCTTCTCGGATGCCTTCATGTGGATCATTAATCAATGTAAGGAACGATTTAATGATCATCCGGGTGCGAAAATTCTCTGGGTTATTCTGGAGGAACTTACTAAGATTGTTTACAGCCGTCCACTTTACTTCAGTATCTTTACTTTTAATATCCTTTAAATCCCAAATTACTGATTCTTCAGTCAATCTCCTTAGTCTCCTTTCACTGCCAAATTACTTGGATTCTTCTATTTATGATCCTATGCATCTTATTAAACTCTCGCTAATGCCTTTAATCAACTTAATCTGTTTATCTAGCTAGGCTAGGGTTTCTAATAAATGCCGAAATTAATTGTACTGTATGATAAATGTCTTTCAAAGATAATAAGGAAGTTGGTGAGTGAATGTATCGACATGGGACAGAAACAACCGAGGAAGGAATTCCTGCTCGTGATTTATGAATGATACCGGCATTTGTACCGCCAAAAATGGGCTTTTTCATGTGATACGGGATATTTTCATACTCTGCATTTTGAATTAACCGTTCATTTACCCTAGGATGAGCGATCATTGACCGATCTGCAACAGAGATTGCGGGGCCTCGACCAATGTATGCTGGGCACTCTGAATCGCGAATTCCTGGAACATCGGCAGCTGTTGTATTTTCAATGGCTACAGCCATTGTTGGATCAAGAGAAAAAGCAGCTGGACCAGCTCCTCTTCCTCCTACTTCTTCTCCCATTGTAAAACTGAAGAAAAGATCATCGATGTGGCTAGTTTGTGAAAACTCCCGAATTATTTGGATTAATACATTTACACCAGTTCTATCATCAAAGGCTTTACCTCTGATCATACCGTTCGGAAATTCTACAAATGGATCATATAATGTTCCTACAGAGCCGATATGAATCCCTGCTTCAATAATCTGTTCGGATGACATTCCAGTATCAATATACATATCCGAAACTTTAACTGCTGTTTGACGTTCTTTTTGCGTTGTTAAATGTGGGGGTTTAGATCCTGTTATTCCGTCATAAATTTTATTATCTTTCCCAATTATTTTAACGGATTGACCAAGTAAAATGCGATTATCCCATCCACCGATTGGCACAAAGCGTAAGAATCCCTTGGGATCTATGTAATTGATCATAAAACCGATTTCATCAACATGGGCATCAAGAAGAAGCTTCTCTGAAGGGTTTTCTCCTTTTTTTATTGCTAGTAATGATCCTAAAGGATCAACCCATACTTTATCAACAAATTTCTCTATTTCAGCTTTTACATAGTTTACTACAGGTGCCTCGAATCCTGAAACGCCAATCAGTTCGGATAATTCACGTTGGGTCTTTTTTATTTTTTCTAAATCATAATTAGCCATGCTAACGCCTCATTTCGACTATCGGACATGAATTTGTTCCAAGTAGAAGGAGTAGGTATTCGTAGAAACAGCTAAATTATGTTTCTTGTAAATATTGCTAGGAAAACCTACCAATCTTTAAGCACATAAGATGCATCCCATCCCTTTGCCTCTTGAGTCACTTTCCCTTTCTGAGTAATTAAGGAAAGAATGCTAAGATAGGTGGTTATTTCTTCAGAAGAAAGATCAGATAACTTTTTATCAAGTTCTTGTACATTTTTGGAACCTTCAAATAGTTGTTCAAGAATTAGCGCGGCATCAGATATGAGAGCGAACCTATACGGTTTATCAGAGTCAGGATTTCCCTTGGGACCTAGAAACCATTCCCCATTTTTGGAGACTACTTTCCCATAGGAATGTAAATAAGTTAAAAAGCCCAAGGAATAATAAGTATCACTGATACAAAGGTCAGTACCTGGAGAAATTTCATAAGGTGTCTGCTCCTCATCTCGACCAAGATATTCTAATTTGTCTATTACTTGGGGGAAAGTTTTGAAGGGAAATTCGCTAAATGGAGGTTGTAGAAAAAATGACGCGTTTGACATCTGAATACACTCATTAAATAAATTAATCTTAATATTTAACTAAGAACTCTGAGTTTACTTCAAATAAATGACTATTGATCCGATTTCTTGAGGGTTTTGTTTACTTTTTCATATTACATGTGAAGTCTTTCCTATTCCGTTTTCTCAAAAATAAAGTAGCCAATACTATTAATGGAACATAGAGGGGTGCAATTTCGAATCCTGGAATAAGTCCTGGGGTTCCTCCTGTGGTTATTTCCATTTCTCTAAGAATATGTGTGCTATTTGTTTCCTTACTGTACACATATTCAAGCCAACCAGTTTTCCAATTCGTTTTCGTAATCCCTACAAAAGTCTTGTCAGACCAACTGTCTTTTGATCGGTGAACCAATAGATTTCCTTCTACAGAAACATTTTGGTGTTCATCAGAGATTTGGCTAGCAATTTCCTCCCAGTAGGTTTTATTATCAGTAGTTTTCATCAGTACACCCCCACCTCCTTCTTGGGGATCCAACTCAATTCCGTTGATTGTGATCTGTATTGTTGCATACTCATCCAATGCTAAGATTTCACAAGATAGGGTTGATCCAGAAGTTATGGTGATTTCAGTTTCAGTTCCGTTTTCAAGCTCAGCATACATCCTCTGGGTATTTGGATTCCCATCTTCGTCACTGTCATACAAGTCATAGACTTTTCTGTATGTAAATTGTTTTACATCACCTACGGATACTTTCCATTCCAGATTTGGCTCAAAAATAGACTGATCAGTTATTTCTACCGATGCAACTGCAAGATTAATGGTACTTAATTTCAATAAGACTAAAATAAATAATGAGGTGTAAATAATTGTCTTTTTCATTACAAATCCTCCTACATAACTAATTAAATTACGAAGGCAAATGAATCGGTTTCGATAGGACTTCTTAGCTAAAAAAAACTTTCCACAGGTGAACTCATCAAAATTGAATGCATACTAATTAATGGGGTATGATTTCCTTTATTTGCTTCGTTGTTTCGGAAGCATTTTCTACAAGATCCTCAAGACCGTATGAAGGTTGAGAATTTTGTTTACTTTTTCATATTATGGAGAGATTATTTCCTTTTTCGTTTTCTTAAGGAATAGGCAGGTAATATAATTAGAAAGGCATACAGGGGGGAAATTTCAAAACCTGGAGTTAGGCCAGGATATCCTCCCGAGGATATTTCCATTTCTCTAAGTAGATGTGTGCTATTTGTTTCTTTGTTATATATAGATTCAAGCCACCCAGTTCTCCAGTTGAATTTAGATCTGTATTCGTAAGTTCCGTCAGACCATTCTTCAACTGAACTATAAACCACAAAATTACCTTCTACCGAAACATTTTGGTATTCATTCGATGCCTGACTAGCATATGTCTCCCAATAAGTTTTATTATCAGTGGTTTTCATCACTATGCCACCCCCTCCACCTTCCGAGGGATCTAGTTTTACTCCATTAATTGTGATCTGAATGGTTGCGTAGTCATCCAAAGCTAATATTTCACAGGAGAGTGTTGAACCAGCTTTAATTGTTATTTCTATTTCAGTTCCATTTTCTGTTTCAACGTACATTCTCTGAGTATTTGGATTCCCGTCCTCGTCGAAATCGTATAGATCATAGGTTTTTGTGTAGGTAAAGGTCTTCACATCACCTACAGACACTTTCCATTCAAGATTGGGATCCATCCCTGGGATCGGTTCATCTATGACTGTTGTTGCAACCATAGTTGTTTCAGGTGCAGCAACAATTTCCATGTTGCTGAATGTCAATAAGACAAGAAAAACCAGTAAAAAGTTAAGCAATTTTTTCTTCATTAAATTTCCTCCTTAATTAAACAATAAATCTATGAAGTCGAAATAAATTGCTTTTGTTGGATCTTTCCAGATAAAAAAGCTTTCCACATGAGAACATTTTAAAACTGACCGTAAACCAGTTAATGGGGAATAATTTCCTTTATTTGCTTCACCGTTTCGGAAACATTCACTACTAGATCCTCAAGACCGTATGATGGGTGGCCATCAACTGCAAGTAGTAATCCCTCACTGATTTTATATGCAACAAGGTGAGTTGACTCAGAAGCAACAACTAAGTATCGAAGATTGGTCATATAGGTTCCTACGTTCAAAATACGAATAGCAGCAGCCATTCGGGGCTGATCCATTTTATATTCAAGGAGAATATCACCTGTAAAAGATAAAATCATCGCACCTCGAGCTCCTGTCTCTTCTTTGGATACTAATTTCTTCAAGTAGAATAGAGCTGCATTTTTCGATGATTTAAGCATTTGGCGTGTCTCTCCACCAAAAATCTCATCAACTGAGTCATTGAAATCATCAAACATTTCTGTGTCAACAATATCAATTGAATCTAGCTCATTTCCATAATCCGAGAAAAACAAGCTCGCTATAGTGGATAGCTTGAACTGAATATCTAGAGGTGAAACAAGAGGGGAGACTAGAACTGCGAAGATTAATCTATTTTTTTCAATAAATGAGAATCGAATATCGGTCATATCCACAACTCTTAAGTCACTAAGTGATGTTGTTTTTGCAAAAGAAAACATAGCTGTTAAGAATGCGACAACAAGATGAGCATCGGGTGCAGTTGAACTCCGTTCATAGGATCGGGTGAATAATGTAGTGCCTTGATCTTTTTCAAAGATGAAAAATGCTTTCACGGCTTTAAATTCGGTTAAAGGGGACATGAGCTCACTTCAGGAATTTTTTTGGTTTCACACGCAGGATTTCTGTGGTTAATTTTTGAAAAGCCTTGTTAACATTTCTACCTGTCTTTGCAGACGTTTCTATAAATTCAAGAACATGCATACTATCAATAATCTGCTTCAATTGCGATTCAGGAACCGCTCTCTCTTTAGTTAAATCCGCTTTATTTCCAATAAGAATACCAATGTGATTAGGTGATGCCTTGAGAGCTTGGAGTTGCCAGCGATTCTGAATCTGCGCCAAAGTGTCTTTTCTGGTTAAATCAAATACATAAAACGCTCCTAATGCACCTTTGAGGTAGAGGTGTGAGTAAGACACATGTCTCGCTTGACCTGCTATATCCCACACTTGTAAGGATACCACTCGCTTAATATCATCTTCATCAATGAAATTAATGGTTTTGGTGAGAAAATCCACTCCCAAACTTACAGAATATTCATCTTTAAACTTATTTTCAATGAATCTTAGAATTAATGAAGTTTTTCCGACGGCTCCATCCCCAAGGAGCAGTATTTTTAATACATGCTTGATTTCTTTGCTTGTCATAACTTTCCTTCCTGATAATAATCCTTTTACTGATTTAGATGCATTTTGATTTGTTTGTACGGAGCTAAAGCGGTATTAAGCTACTTTTTCCCCTCTTCATTATTTTCTAATGTAATACTTACTATGATAATATCATGGTTAGTGTGATAATATACAATCAATCTGATAAATTATTTCAAATTAAAGGTAACTGAAATAAAGACAATTTCGAGTTACTGACTGGTAAGAATAACACCACTGATTAGAAACATATTTACTTTTGAATAAGGAGAAAGTGGAGACTTATATAGAATGGACAACTCGGATACTTCTGGGACAGAAAAATGGATAGAAGTTGTTTTACGAGAACTCCATGAAGCAAGTACAAAAGAAATAGTTGATCGTGTTAGTATGTTCAATCAAGACTGCGCGGATCGAATTCCTATGGTTCTAACACAAATGAGAATGGAAGGAAAAATCTCTTATCGTGTTGAGTCGATGGGAATTGGTAAAAGGAAAAATATCGTTTGGCGTTTGGAAACTCTCAAGTAACAATAGGTAACGCTCTAGATTCTGATAGTTTGACCTTCTAAGGGAATATAAAGATTCTTTTTACCAACTAGGTTATCAATTTCTGCAACCATCTCTGCACCAAGGTGTATTATTGCAGTTTTTTCAGCAAGATGATACACATTCAGAATTTCCTGCCAATTCAAATGGGTTTCAAATTGACTCTGGTAGAAATTACACTCAAGAATTGCGAGTTGTGCATCAGAAATTAGAGGAATCAAGTTTTCAGTCCATCCAGTATCCCCGGTATAAGCAATAAAACTCGAATTACTTTTTATTCTATAACCTTGTGCCTCGGGAGTATGATTCATTTGATACGCTGTTATTATAATTTCATTTTCGTCATAAGGTTTAGCAGGTGTAATTTCCCTATATTTAATGGGAAATGGGCGTGTTTTTGATGATTCACGCTTATACAATGATGTAAAAAGGTCGTTCACAACCTTTTCGATTCCTGGAGGGCCAATAATCGTCAATGGCTTGTTTCTCTGGTGTTGAAATGTTGATTCTAAGAGAAAATATGGAATACCTCCAAAATGGTCTCCGTGGAAGTGCGAAATTAATATCCAATCAATTTCTGTTGATTTTCTTCCAGAAGCTTTCAAAGCTTGCAGTGTATGAGGACCACAATCTAACAAAATAGTTTTATTTTGAAATTCTAGTAAAATAGAGGCACTTTTAAATCCACCTGAACTAAATGCATCTCCTCTACCTAGAAAAACAGCCTTGATATTGAGATCTTTTTCTGGAAGAACTCTTGTTCCGACGAGTTCTCCCCGTAGGGCTTTATCAAACTCCTCAAATCCAATTACCCAGCTAGTAACATTCTGATGCGCTAAATCAATCAAATTCCTTAATTTTCCTTCCATTGCATCAGTTACATCATATTTTGACTGAGTAGCATCTTTGTGAAAATGAATTTGTGAATTCTCTACATTATAATACCGATTGGCTTTTGATCCAACTTCGATGCGTCTAATAAATTGTGCATCAGCTAGATCAGGATCTTTTGAATAAATTCCAGTCATTTTTCCTGGTACTTGAGTTAGAAAGATTGCTTTATCAATTTGTAAGGTTTTAAAACTCCGAACAAGTGCAGTTGGTATTAAATCACCCGAAAAGACTTTCCATTCACCAGGTAAATCCACATGTGATTTTTGGGTAAGTCCAACATCCCCGAAGAAAATAGGAACAGAGTCAGTGTTCAGAATCAGTGTTTCCAAAGTTGATAAATCAGTTGCATCGATACGAGGAGAAGATGTTTTATCAGTAGGATATCCAAGCATAAGCTGATGAGATGAGAGTGAAATAGCATTTAGACCTAGTTGTATACCGATTCCAGTAATTAAGTGGTTCTGAATGGAGACAGCAAGTTTGATTAGAGGATAGACAAATTCTAGGTCAGTTTCAGTCTTTAAGAGATGTAAAACAAGAGAATGGCCTATTGATCCAGCTCCATGTATAACGATAACTTTCGAGGAGGGATTACTCTGTATATAGATGTTGAGGGTTCTAAATATTTCTTTAAGTGTACTTGTATTTAGAAGGTTGGATATTGTTGAAGTTAATTCTTCTAATGAAGCCGTACCGCAGCGAAATTGTTCAATAGCTAATATGTACTCTTTAATTCGATTCTCATCCTGTTTATAGGTTATTAGACTTCCTCCCAGTTTGACAAGGATTACGTTTTTTTGATTCACAGTGGACACACACGATTCTTGTTTACACATTTACTGATAATGAAAGTAATGATTCTAGTAAAGTTAACGTATTTTGAACGTCAGAAAGATTAATCGTTTCGAAGTTTGTATGAGTATATCTACATGGTATGGAAACAGTAATTGTAGGGAATCCATTCATAAAGAAATGCATTCCATCAGTGTTATAATTTTTGAACACTGCTTTCTGGAATGGAATTTTCTCATGTAAAGCAACCTCAGCAAGTGATGTTAATAATGAATGAGAATAATGGATTGAAAAGTCTTTTACAACAAGAATAGGTCCATGTCCGAGTTTAGTTGGTACGTAGTCTTGCTTGGAAGGCGGGATATCTCCTGTTAATCCTACATCTAGGTTTACCACTCCATCATATTCTCCATTTTTTGCAGCTGCTGCAGCTCCTTTCATTCCAATCTCCTCTTGAACAGTTGAAATCAAAGTCAAATTTGGGCGGAGTCCTTTTTCCATCAAATTGGCGACAAGAATAGTCTGAATAGTACCTCCAATTCGGTTATCCATTGAAGGGCCTACAATATTGTTTTGAATTTGATATATAGGAGAGTTAAAAACAGCAGGGGTCCCGATATCAATTCCTAATTTCTTCACTTCTTCAATTGAGTTTGTTCCAAGATCAATAAACATTTCATCAAATAATATTGGTTTTTTCTTCCCCTCAATTCCTGCAAGATGACCACTTCTCAATCCAAAATAACCGAATATATCTTGAGATTCATTGGTTAGGAATCGAATCTTGGATCCTGCGAGGAAACGGGCATCGGGTGTAGTTGCAGCAGTATTAAATGCCACTTTCAAGAAACCATTAGAAAGTATCTGTTGCACAAGAAAACCAATTGTGTCAGCATGAGATACAATTGCCCAATGCGGACCTTCTCCATTCAGACGTCCATATAAATTTCCAATTCTATCTAATTCAACATCAAGACCAGAAGCTTTCCATTTATTGGCTAAAAACTGTTGAACTTTCTCCTCTCGTCCAACAGGTCCTGGAATATTCACAAGTTCGGAGAGTAGAGTGAAATAGTTATTTATTGTCAATTGATTCGGCATCCCTGTAATTATCTTGAGTAAAAATCCTTTTTCCAAAAAGATTCTTGTCCTAATATGCTTCGATGAGGTTTATTTAAGGTGTTAGTATAATGTGAGAAAGCTGAATAAAGGATTTAATCTCTTTACCCTATTTTGATAATTATTGCTAGAGCTTTGAAATCCTTACCAAAGCTTGAGATCCACACCCTAACTAAGTATAATTCTACAGGATATGTTAAAATGGATGTAAAACGATTTTTCCTCATTATAATACCCAGTACATTCACATGGTGCTTAGCAGCTACTCTATTATTGATTTATTCTTTCGAAATATTAGATTATGTCGAACAATCTGATGATAATCCTTTTATGGGTTTGGGAATAGTAATATTAGGCGTTCTTCTTCTTCTCGTGATTCTAGTCCTTTATTTCACAGGACATTATCTTGATTCACATCCTGAATTTCTGAAGAAGGGGATTATGATTGGTATGTTAGGTGCATCAATAACCTCAACGTTATTCATTGTTTTTATTAATTCAGCTATCTTATTTTCTGTTTCACTGGTCGGATTAGCATTTTCCTTTGCTATTCTCCTTACAAGCAGTGGGACACTATTTGCAGGATTAACTAATTCAGCTTCACGCGGAAAAACATATTCTACTGCAATTTTTCTATTTATTATCTTAGTACTTGTGAGTATTATAATTGGAAATGAGATTTCCTCTGATTTTGCTGAAACTGATCCATTAAGTAATAGCTGGGTTGTAATCATTCCAGGAATTGGGGTATTGGGACTCATCTTGACTTTAGTATTCTTTTTACTCTCCCGTGATTTGAAATACTGGGTACCTGATGCATGGCCAACCAAATTTACGAAAATTGTTGGTCGTCGGTCTGTCCAAGCATATTTGAGTACTCATTTCTTATTGTACTGTATGCTTGGAATCTCTATAGCTATATTCCCTTTAATAGGATCAGTGTTGGATATAACAGAAACCTTTAAATTTCCCGCCCTTGGGGAACTGCAATTTAGTGTAGATCAACTTTTTTGGGTTTTGGTATTAGTTGGTGATTTGCTGTTAGTTATACCAGCTGGATTTCTAGCTGATAAAATTGGTCGGAAGAATTTAATCGTATTAGCGATATATGGCATTGTTTTTTCCGCAATGATACTAGGTCTCGAAAAATCTGAAGCAAGTTTCTTCATTTCAGCATTAACGATCGGATTTTCTTTTGCACTAATCCATCCTACATTAGATTCTTCTTTGTGGGCTGATCTTTCTCCTCGTGATGGTTTAGGACGATATTTTGCACTAGGATTTATATCGCTAGCTTTAGGACTTGGTGCAGGGTATGGTGTTGGCCATTGGTTCTTAGTTCCACTCCTCGAGAATTTAGATTACGTGACATACATTTTGATTATCTTAGCGGTTTTCGCTGCATTTCCTCTATTTTGGACAACTGATAGTTATGAACCATTAGACTTCACGTTACTCATGGTGATTGAAGAGGGTGGCTTACCACTATTTGATTATGCATTTCAACAAAAACTAGATACCGATATTGAGCTCACACTACTTTCAGGAGCACTTACTGCTGTTTCTTCCTTTATGTCTGAAATGATGAGGGAAAAAGGTAACTTGAATCTGGTCAGACATGGTAATCACTTCATTATTACTGATAAAGATAAAGATACAGGAATTTCTACCGTCATTTTCTGTAATAAACATGATATGGAATTAAAAAAGGCATTGCATGAATTCCAAATTCAATTCTGTGCTCAGTACGGTAAACACCTAGCGACTTGGAATGGAGCACGCAGTGTGTTCGATGGAGCTGTAGATATCGCAGAAGAGGTCTTCGGTCATCTATCTCCTTCAACAAACATTGAAATCTAAGGGTATGAATATGGTTACCTGGGTTTTCTTTCAGATTGTGTTACTAGCATCAGTAATTTTCATCGGTGTATGGTATTTTGATCTCTTTTACAATGGATTATTCGTAAATAATCTGTATTTGTCAATCATCTGTGCAATTACTCTAACATTATTCACAGGATTGTTCATCTTAGCAATCATTCATAAGCTAGCGAGATTGTTTATGAAGAAAGAAGAAGGAATCTTGACGGGTCGAGATCAACTGTTATGGGGAGTCGGTATGACAGCTGCAGATACTGCTTATTATTTTGTCAATAAACTGTTTATTAACCAGATGTTCCCCTCACTTTTCTATAAATTATTTGGGGCTAAAATTGGTAAGGGAGCAGCCATTTATACTCGAATCTGGGATGTTGAATTAATGGAAATTGGAGAAAATACTTCTATCGGAACTGGTTGTATTATTGGGGCACATGCTATATCTCAAGGAGAACTTTTCCGCAAACGAATTGTCATTGGAAAAAACTGCACAATTGGTGCTGGAACAATCATTTTACCAGGTGTTACAATTAAGGATAACGTTATTGTTGCCAGTAATTCAGTGATTCCAGCAAATAGGGTTTTAGAACCAAATTCAATTTATGCTGGTAGTCCTATCAAGAGGATCCGGGATTGGCATGGGGAAAGTGTATGGAAAATGGAGTAAATTCACAATTCCAAATCTTATGATACACTTAATTGAGAAATTGTCTCTAAACAGGTTCTTACTTCATCTGCAGTATTGTAACAATGTGGGGAGATTCTAATACCTTTTTCACGATAAGAAACAGCAATTGGCTTTTCAAGTTTTCGTAAACGAGGGATTATGCTCTCTGCATTCGGACAGGTGAAATTAATAATTCCGCTTCTGTTTTTTACATCATCTACTGGAGATTTTAGTTCAAAATTTGCCTTATCTTGAACATACTCTATAATAATATCAGTAAGACTAAGTAAGTGCTCAAATATATTATCTACACCAATATCCAAGAGAAAGTTTACAGCTACCGAAAGAAGATGAGAGTTTGGACCGAGAGAAGCTTGGAACCTCTTAGCTGATGGGCCAGGGACATAATGATGATGAGAAAGATTCATAGGCGCAGAGTCGGACATACTTCCAACGAAGGAAGGCTGGAGAGTATCTGCCAATTCTCGTTTTACATACATAAATCCTGTTCCCATGGGTGCTAACAACCATTTATATCCACCTGCGGCTAAGTAGTCAATATTAGTCTTCTGAACATCAAGGGGAACAGCTCCCAAGGATTGAATTCCATCAACGATTATTTCTCCTCCCACCTCATGTATTAGAGAAGTTAAAGTTTCAAGATCACTACGAAAACCGTTACTAAATTGGACATGAGAGATTGCTACCAACCGAGTTGTTTGATCCAGCGCTGCTTGAAATTTTTCTAAAGGTAATTTACCATTAACATGAGGAATAGTCTTCACTTTAAGATCAAACTTGCGAGCTAAAGCTTGGTAAGTATAAGAGTTTGATGTATATTCTAAATAGTTTAGTATAACCGTATCACCCTTTTTCCAAGGTATTGCTTCAGCAATAGCTGCTAAACCATAGCTTGTATTGTAGGTGAATGATATTTCATCTGTAGGAAAGCGAGCATTAATTAACTTACCTAATACTTCACGATCTCGATTTATTTCTTCGTACATAACATTTAAAGGCGAAAAATACATATCTCCGTAAGATTTGTGATGAACCATCCACTTTTGGACTTCCTCCGTTACGGGTTTTGGCGATGGACCAATAGCTGCATGATTTAAGTAAATTGCTTTTTCAATTACTGGGAAGTAGTCACGGATATCTGTTCTCATAAGAATCCCACCAATTATAGTTGAATACTTTTCTCTATCTATATACAATTTAATAATTTCTTGTTGATGCTGAGAATTTTTCTTTACGAAGACGGTTGATTAAGAATCTATACCTAGCAAATCGAATAATTAACCCCTAAAACACTTACTTAATGTTTAATTGGGATCTAGTGATTCTAGATAAAGATTCTATCAGTTCTTTTTAAGAGGTATATAAGTCACCAAAAGATATTTTAGGCGGTCTGCAGATGTTTATTGGTTATTCCCTCTAGAAATGACTAGGTCTATGAAAAAAAGTGAAAGCAAAGGTGCTTAGATCAGGTAAACCAAAATTTAATATTACTGACGTTCTACTAAAATTGGCTAAGGTAGAATGCAAATCATGGAGAACATGAGAAGAGAGGTGTAATGGGAGATAAATAGGGAAAAGTGGGAGGGAAGACCCAAGATAATAATTATTACGTCGAAGATACGATTCATTAATCCTCGAAATTATTGTTTGTCTAATTTTGTATCTGAGGAGTAGGCGCTAAGTAAACGTGAAATTGTCTTCAGATAATGCATCATATCCTTCAGTGATTGTGATTTGAGATATTCTCTTTCAGAGAAATCCTTAATCTGGTCTTGGAGCTTATTATACCTTTGATATATCTTTAAGTTATTTTCTTGTTTTTCTAATCGGGAAAAAAGATCAGATAATTGATGGGATTCAGAATAAGAACGAATTACAGACAAAGACTCTGATGCATGAACGAGGTCTCCCTCAGACATATCTATGATGGCTGAAATCAGATTCATTTCCGCCCACAATAATGAATTACGATGTGAAATTGTTTTAAGGGAGGTTAAATGTGTTCTTACTCGATTCAAGTATTTATTATCCTCATTTTTGACATAAAGGCTAGCATTCACCTTTATTGTGCCTAAGAGAGCTTGTGAGTAGACTTCATAGATATCCTCAAAATAAAGCGCCTTGAGAAAGCTCTCTTCAGCCTTCGGATATTCTTTGTAATTGAAAGAAATATTTCCTAGGGTGATAAAATATCTACCTTTGTCGAGTCTAAGGTTACGGTTCCATATTATTTCATGTGCTTTTTTTAATAGGCCATCTATTTCAGAAGAGGTACTTACAGAAATATTTGATAGGATTTCAGCTTTCGCTAAATAGATAATGGGAGGAATATATCCAAATTTTCCAAATGAAGCAATACTCTTTGTATAATACTTTTCTGCTTCTTTAAAATTACCTAAAACAGATTCTCGCCAACCCATTGACCCATATGTATATCCTTTCCCCGTGTCATTACTTTCCTCAATATTACATTCAAGACTTGAGTCAAAAGCATCTTTTGCCAGAGAATTTCTTCCTAACAGAGTATAGATCATCCCTAGTGTATTGTATGCAAACCCTAGCTGCCATAAATTCTTCGGAAGGACACTAAGATTTATGGACTCTTTGAGTACTTGAACAGCGCGAGAATATTCACCTGTAAAACGAAGTACTGATCCTAATGAATTTAAAATATGGATTCGCCAACCATCTGGATTTGGACTTAGGATTAAAGCTTGTTCTAAGTATTTTTTTGCAGTTTGAAAATCACTAAATGGATATCTAACTAAACTAGCACAATTTAGGAGTAAATTCTTGTGATCGACTGGATCCCAGCTGTCTTGGAAGTATTTGAGACAAAGTTCAATATGTCCACACATTTCATCATATTTGTGTTCGGATCTTGATATTAGAGCAGATATGAATTGGAGGAAAGAAAGTGTATAATCCTTAGTTTTTTCTGGAATATAATTAGATATATACTGTTTGATCTCAGAAAACCATGAATTTCGTCGAAAGATTGATACTAAGTTCCATAAATAATTCAAATGGTGATCCCATACTTTTTTTAAGGGATCCGAAGTAAGACTATTAAGAGTCTCCTCAAAAAAATCGAAAAATTCAGTTTTCTTTTCTAATTTTATTAGACACTGTAATATTTTTGTTTTATAATAATAGGACCTTGGTATATCATTGTGAGCTAATAATTTTGCAGTAGAATAAAAATTTAACGCCTCTTCATAGTTTGCTGTATTATATAAACAAGAGGCATATCTACCATTCAAGCTTCCCAGTTGAGAGTCTGTTAAGGACAATTTTGTAACAATTTTCTGTGCTCTTTTTAGAAGTGACGATGCTTGAGGATAATCACGCTTGAAATGGTAGATTTCAGCTTCGATACGAAGTTTCCAAAAGCTTTCTACCAAATTATGACCAGATTTTATTGATAAAAGTCCATTATGAATACGATTAACCTTATCCATATTTCTATGGGCTAGTGCATCTCGTAATTCTAAGAAAAGTTGTTCTGGCATGACTTAAACCGTTTTTCTTACTTCTGAAGACATTTTTCTATAGATTAGAATAAATTTGAAGGAAGAATACAAGCTAATATAGATTCGTATCCCCGCCATAAAACTAATTACATCTTGGCAAAGGAGTTATTTGTCAGACTTCAATAGTTTCACAATAATACGACAACTTGGACAAAGAATTTGATGAGAGATCATTTGACACCGCTCACATTGATAAAGAGGCTGCTGAGGTATTGTCATTTCCTTTAAAAGATGTCTAGTTTTAAGAATATTGTAAAGGAATGAACCTTGAGGATCGCGAGATTTCAATGAAGAAATAAAAGGTGTTATTTCTGACCTTAAGGACCGTTTCGCATATGGACATGGCTTTGAAATCGTAGGGATTTGCTTAATTTTTATATAGGTACGGATGAGATCTTCAGAAATACGTGCCAGGGGTTTAATTCTTTCTGGAAACTTAAAATGTTCATCGATATTGGATGTGGAAATCTGATTTTTTTTAGTCCGAGAAATTCCTCTAACTACATTCAGCAATGTGGTAGCCGTTTCATCTTCTAAGGTTGTACCAAGAGCAATGAAATTAATACCGTGTTGAAGAGCCAAGTTAAAAAGAGCCTGCTTACGAAATACACCACATATGGCACATGGTGTATAACCAAGTTTTATAGCGTCATTTGTGGCAACAAGATCTGGTAAGCTATAGCCGAATAGGTTTGAGTAATTCGTATAAATAATCGGTAATCCTGAAAAGTGGTTCTTTAAATATTGAATTGTTTGTTGCCTTTCATGCTTAATATCCAGGATTTCCTCCTCAAGAATAACAACAGTTATTGAAGGAATTTTGAGTTCCTGCCGAAAAGTAAATAGAACACTGAGTAATGCTAAGCTATCCTTCCCTCCAGAAACTGCAACAAGGATTGGATGACCTCTTACCCTACGAGGCACACCATTCAGAATTTTCTTCTCTATATATCCTATAAAGCAAGAAGAGCACTTATTACCAGAATATGGATTGAATGGATCATTATGCTCTACTAATGCTCCACAAGTACACGTGCTCATTTAATTTCATCTATATGATCAGGTTGCCAGTACTCATCATCTCTAAATAGTAATCTACTTAGTTCAGCCGGTAAAACCGTCATCACATTCACTCAATTCTCTTTAACGATGATCGTTTTAACTTTTCTAATGTGGGGGTACTTAAGAATTATAACAGCTAGAGGTTAGAATGGAATTAAATATCTGAAGTGACCTATATGCCAATCTCGAAACATCCTCTGGATTTGAACCTGAAACCAGCTATCGGAATGATACATTTACCGTCTTTTGAAAGCTCTCTCTCTCCAGATTTCGATTTTAATGAGTCATTCAGAAAAAGTATTGCGGATGCGCTTACCTTAAAACAAGCAGGATTTGATGCTTTACTTATAGAGAACTTTCACGACATTCCATATACCAAAACACGAATTTCAGATGCAAAATTTCTAATAATGAGTAAAATTGTCAATAAGATAATTGAGTCCGTTCCTGATATAGCTGTTGGAGTAAATATTCTTCGTAATGCATGTTTACAGGCATTAACTATTGCTACACTTAATCACGCTAGTTTCATTAGGTGTAATATTTGGGAAGGAGCATACGTGACGGATCAAGGGATTATTGAAGGATTGGCATCGGAAGTTATACACGAAAAACAGAGATTACATTCAGAAGTATTAGTTCTTGCAGATGTCGGAGTAAAGCATGCTACACCCCTTGGACAGTTTTCTTTAGAAGAAGCAGCTAGAAATGCGTTGGACCGTGGAGGTGCAGATGGAATTATATTATCTGGAAGGGAAACAGGATCACTTCTCCCTTTAGACACATTAACACAATTCGTTGCAAAAACTAAGCATAAGCCATTCTTAGGTAGTGGGGTAACCATGGAAAATGTAAGTACGGTATTTCCCCTTATTTCAGGTGTTATCATTGGAAGTTCATTGAAATACGATATTTCTAATCTGCATTCACCCATTGATCTAGAAAAAGCTAGCGAATTCATGTCTAAGTGGAAATCATTGAGGAAGAAGTAATATAGAGGGAAATATCAGTGATTCAGCAGCTTTCTCTCTCCAATTATCCTGAAGTGTTAGAACTATGGGAGTTAGTTGGATTGAATCCACGAGTAGATGGACGTGATCATCCTGATCGTGTGAAAGAGCAATTAGAATCTGGAAATGTCACATTACTGGGGAAATTTGACAACAATAAGTTGATTGGTGTCGTATTAGTTACTCATGATGAACGAAAAGGGTGGATTAATCGATTAGCGGTACATCCAGCAAATCAAAATCAGGGAATAGGGAAAGAATTAGTACTGGCTGCAGAAGAACATTTACTTAATGATAAACAGATAGAAGTGTACAGTGCCCTAATCTTTGAGGATAATACCACAAGTAAGTTATGCTTTCATAATGCTGGATACACTAACTGGGAAGAGGTAAGTTATTTTTCCAAGCGAGTTAAACCAGGATCATAATTCCTAAATATTAGATATTCTACTGTTTTTTCTGATATCGAAATACTGCGAGTAAAGGTATGGAAAGTAGGATCATAAGTAATGAATTGCTTGTACCATTGGTACTCGAAAGAGAAGAACTAGTATTCTCTGTGTTTTCTGTCGTAATAGAGGTATTACTGTCAAGAGTATTTGTACTGTCAGAGGTACTTGTACTGGGAATTGTAGTTAATGGCAGTAAGGTTCGATTTACATCATGGTGTAATGCGAGATCATTAAGTTTTCTAAAATAGGATATTACTGTATCTCGATAATGTATTCCAGTATCAGTAACATTAAAGTCGTTTTGATAACTTACATACCAAGGATAATCACAGATAATCCCTATATAACTCTTAGTGAGATTTAAAGGAGCATATACTCCATTTTCCTGAATATAATACTCATCACTTACTTGCTGAATCCCTGAGAGCGCATACCCTGAAAAGTAATTGAATTGCTCCAGCTCTTCACCAGTCATATTAAAGATCATTAAATTGTTTTCAAAAGGTATTACTGATACTACATCGGAAATGGAAATACTGCCTTGCCTGAAATAATCCCGGAATCCCCCTCCACGGTTTGTAATGCCAAAATTAAATTTATAATCAAAATAATGGATAAAAGCATCAGTTACCAGCGCGCTGATACCTGAATTGACACCTGAATCGTATATATCTTCACTTGAATAAGTAAGAATTTCTCCTGCGTTGATTAAAGAATCCCATTGATCCACAATTGTCTGAATATTAGAATTAGGAGTCACACCGCCGTCAATATTATCAATACGCGTTCCTTGACTTGAGAGTACTTCATTTGTACTCTTATTAATCATTAAATCAATTTTCACATATTCTTGAGCCTTATGTTCTGCTGCAGCGACGATTGAATTTCCTACGTGGGATATAGAACCCCCACCACCATGTCCTCCAAGAAAAACGGTTATTCCCAAATCAGAGGTATCGCTAGCTAAACTCTCTAATCCAGTTGGAGGAACATGTGCAAGGATAATAATTATATCTGCACCTGCAGCTTTAACAACTGGAGTATATTCTCTTAAGGCATTTTCGTAATCTCCAAAGTCAAAGTCACCTGTAACCTTTGGATGAGCTGAAGTCGAGGTTGAGGTAGTAGTTAACCCAATAATACCTACATTTACTCCAGAGTGATTCTGAATAACCCACGGGATAGCAAAATTCGCTAAGTCTAATGTACCTTTATAAAAAATGTTAGAAGAAAGAATTGGAAAATTAGCCTGTGTTTTTCTTTTATATATCCATTCTACACCATAATCAAACTCATGATTACCAATACACGCCGCATCAAATCCCATGGCATTCATTACATCGATTACCGCTTCACCTTTACTCAAGGTCGCAGTAGCAGGGCCTGTATTTTGATCTCCTCCTGATAGAAGAATGAATGATGTATTCTCTTCATTCGGGTCAAATCCTTCCCCTTGAAAATACCCCATATATGAAGCCACGCCTCCTATACCATCACGTGGATTCAACCATCCATGAAGGTCATTAATATGTAAGAGTGTGAGATTCACAGTATCTGAAACACTTGTTGATGCATTTTTAAAATCTGGTGCGTATGTATCTGCTGTAATAGGGTAAGAAGATGGAGTAAGAGTCCATATGAATAAGCTTATACTGAAACAACTAAAAATTAAGAGAAATTTGTGTTTTGGATTTTTCAGAAAATTGTTCATGATTATTCTATCTAATTCCTGAATAAAAATCTAGTTTTTCAAGTTTCAAGCCTTGAATGGATTTTAGGAATATTTTTAAATCAAAATTCACAATTGTTAATTAGATATATCCAACTATTTCTACCCATAATTCAACCCATTTTATGGAAAGAAGGAGATATTTCGGTTTCTCCTTCCTTCTATTCTCCATAATAGATGTTTTGCATTAATAGGTTATTTTTTATTGATTTCCTGTTGAAAATACGATTTTTTTGACATTTCTCGTAAAGACGGGTACTCTGGGATTCATTCTTCCATATAATTAATTAATAGATTGACCGAAACTAATCTTTAAAGTAAACCTAGTATTTTTCTGAGTGATTACCCAAATTATACTAATTCTGGAAAGTAGAAAGGCATGACCAAGATAGAAATTGTGGATGATGCGGGAGACGAATTTTCTGTTATGAATATCCCCATTCCTTTTTACATTCGCTGCAAATTAAATGAAGGGCTTACTAAATATCGCGTAAAAATTTTTGATGAGACAAAGCATGTACGTAGCCAATATACTGGGGCTTCTAATCGTGATTTTTTGGAAGTTCACGTACCAGTTATTCCTCTACGGGATTATGGCAAACTCTTTATTCACATCGAATTAGATAATGATTTACTAGATGATCGGGTTACTCACGAGACCACAATTTCTTATGTTGACCAAGAAACCTATGAATCAATTACAGGTAAGACACGAAAGGAACCTGTAGTTCATGAACCTAGTGCCATAACAAATTTGCCACAGCCGATTATGCAAGATACTTCGCATCAACTTTCTTCCCAGGAATTACGCTATCTCACTCTTGGTGAAGAAAAGATCGATGAAGAAATCCAAGAAAATGTGAACGAAGAATCCTCCTCTTCCCCTTCCTTAGAGGAGTCGACTGAATCTGAACAACCAACTAATTCTGTTAATTCTCCTGTGGAATTATCCCCCGATGAGCTTTCCTACTTAACACAGAACCCTGAAATACTTCAAGAGGATGGTTCGAATCCATTTCAGGACGAAATTAAGGAATTATCCGAAATTCGTTTGGAAGAAGAAGAATAAAGGTATAATCCTCCCCCTAATTACCCCTGAATAAAAATTAACAGAGAGGTATACGTATGACGTTGGATAGTAATATTGGTGTATTGATTTTCATGCTCATATATGGGATTATTTCGGGGGGTTCTGCAATCATTATGAAAATCGGTATTTTCAGATCTGGAGGGATTAAACTAAATGATTTCTTTCGAGATGTTCTTCCAGCTGCGTGGAACTTACTCACCACACCCATGTGGTTTGTCGGAGGCATAGCTGCCTTAACAGGCTTTATTATTTATACAATTGCTCTAAACACTTATGATGTGTCCATTGTTAAACCCCTGGTCAATACTAATTTATTATTCACATTTATTTTTGCAGCAGTTGTATTTAAAGAACGATTATCAATTATTGAATGGATTGGGGTCGGAATATTAATAATAGGAATCCTCCTGATTGCCTTAGCACCTAGTATAGAGTCTACCGATGTTCTTAATGAGTCCTTGCTTCTTTTCTTCTTCCCGCTCACAATTGGACTGATCGTGTTAATGATTAGTGTGCTTTTTATTATGAAAACAAACGCTCCTACAGAATTCATTCTCCCAATTTTTGCTGGAGCTTTCTTTGGAATTGGAACATTTTTTACCAAAAGCTTATTAATCGGTCTGAATGGAGAAATTCAGACAGCTATCCCAAAAGAAGGCCTAATCCTATACTCTTTTTGCATGCTTATAATTACCTATGGTTTTGCGACAATTGCGCAGCAATTAGCGTTTGAACGTGGCCGCTTATCAATTGTATCTCCCATTACCAATGCCTTATCTGTTACCATTGCGTTTATCGGAGCTTATTTTGTATTTTATGAGGAACTAGTATACACTACTGCGGGAGCTCTCACGTTTCAATCATTCAACAAAATTTTTGGGTTGATTGGAATCCTGAGTGCATTATTTATCCTCAGACGAGAAATTGATCCAGTAGAAAAACTTTCTCATCCTGATTGATCAATTTATACAAGAATTTCTGCTAGAATGGACTTTACCATGTTGTTATTCAATTATTCGAGACCTACCAACATCTACTCTAGTATTCTCTTCCCCTATATGATGAATTATAAATTCTCGTGCTTGATTCTTATTATACTTGGTGTTATATCTTGACTCAATTTTGTCGTAACTGTGGCTCGAAAGCTTCAATTGATTCCGTATTTTGCGAACAGTGTGGAGCAAAACTCCCGTCAGTTAGTTCTCAGATATCTTCTGCAAAGAAATATTTTCCGAGCAAAGAATCACACCAACGATTAGATTCTCCTCCTCAATTTTATTCGTCTCCGCAGAGGGTTTCTTCCTCCCGAAAACCATTCATTTTTGGCTTTATTGCTGTCATCATTATTGTTGTACTTTCTGGAGCATTATTTACCTCATTAATTCTGAATGAAACCTCCTATGAATACTTAGGGAGTACATTCGATGTTTTTGATAGAAGAGATCATCCAGAAATGAGGGAAGTGGAGTTTATTATTGATAATTCTGTAGGTACAATAGTTGTAGATTTTGGAGAGAATGAGTCTGATACCCTGGTTATGACTGAATTGGAAGTATATGGGCCCTCATCCAAGTCGATAAATGATTCAAATGTATTTGAAGTTCAAGTAATAGGCAATCGAACTTTGTTCTTGTTTAATTCCTATAATCCATATACTGGAGATAATTTGAAATATGACATATTTATTCGTGTTTCCACTCTATTACAAGCATCTTTTGATGTGCAGGTGATTACTGGAGAAATATTGTTTCAAGCGGAAGGAAAAAACACTATTGAGGAAGTTTCATTAGAGACAACAACTGGAAGTATCTCTGCATCGTTTATTAACACATTTTTTCCTTATGAGAGCACTATTAATAAAATAAAAACCGTAACAGGCTCAATTGATGTGCACTTTATGGATATATTATCTGAAGGGGATCTATACTGGAATATTGAAGTAGTAACTGGTAATATCTTTACGAATCATAATCAATTTCTTACCTATAGTCAGAATACTATGTATTTTTTGGATCTCTTTGTAATCACTGGAGACATAGACTATCATTTTAAGTATAATGAAACAGAGAATATTGGATACTATTTTGACTCAAAAATTGTTACTGGTCAAACAACCATTTCTGGATTTTCGAGCTCAATTGATCTTCCGTATTTTAGCCCAAATTTTGATTTAGCGACATTAAAAATCATATCTACACTTGAAACTACAACTGGCTCTGTTACGATCCATAAAAATTAGATTTACTGATTTCAAGATAGTTATTTTTGGAGTCTAAGGATGGTAATCACTTTCGACTAGATTTTTACTATTTTAAGGAAAATAGAAGCAGTAACGAAATAGGATTTTTCAAAAATTACTGAAGGGGAGAATTGGAGAGGTAAGATAATTAAAAATAAGTACCGCGTATGTATATCGAAGTGATATTCTTGACAGCCCTACAAGATCCTCTTGATAATATAATAAGCGATATTACGCAATTTTTAGAAAATTCTGCTCCCGAAATTATTGGTCTAGCGTTTACTCTTCTAGTCATTGTAGTTTTCTGGCTTCTCTGGGGATTTATTCTTAATAGAATTAAATCAAATTTGACACCCACTCAACATAATGCATTACGAACGTTTGGAAGAGCCATAATATTACTTTTAGGTTTATTATGGTTAGGTGGAGATGAATTATTTATAGCTGCAGCCGCATTACTCGGTACTGCAATAGGATTTGCCTCTTCATCAACGATTGGGAATTTTATCAGTGGAATTTACTTACTTGTGACAAATCCCTTTAGTGTTGGGGATTATGTTATTCTTCCCAACCTTAAAGTAGAGGGTATTGTTGAGGAAATTTCCATCAATTACACAAGCATTCTTACCCCAGAAGGAATTCATGTTTTAATTACCAATCAAAAGCTTTTGGGAACGATCATTAAGAATACTGAAATAACTATTCCTACTGAATCGATTGATAAGGGAGTAATCACATGGAGAGATCACGAAGGGGATACATTCGATAGTGTGGATGATGTAGTGGATATATTGAAGGGAATGAGAACAAAGTTCGCAAATCAGAAAGACCAAAAATATTTCTTGTATCCATTAGAGGTCAATGTTAACGCAGATAAATATTCAATTAACATCGTAAAGAAGGCGCTAGAAGCTACCTCTAAAGAATTCGGTGCTCGTACAGTCACAGAAATAAGCTGGTTTATGAAGACAAGATCGTTATTTCAGCTTAATTTAATCGTTGCAAATCCTTATGCAATTTTCGACTTGAAAAGTGACCTATTAAGCTACTTTGAAGAAAGAATTGATGAGTCTGGAGTTTAAGTTACCTACTCAATCAATGTACCCCTAGAGGTGCTAGTCCTTCGTGAATGTCCTGAAAAAGCTATTTTCGTACATCCTTACACAAAAAGCTTTAGCTTTGATAGTGGTTGTAGCTATTTTCATTTCTAATGTTGCGGAATTAACCATACCCTTCATAATCGGACTAACGATTGACAATATCCTAGATTCAATTGAAACTGGAAATTTTGATGGATCTTTGGTTCTTTCGGGAGTCCTATCGATCATAATTGCTAGTCTTATTCGAAATATCACCCACTTTTTAGGAAGATACTCAGGATACTTGCAGGGAGAAGAAATCATTCGGAAAATTAGATCAGATCTGTTTGTAAAATATGAAACATCCAACATGAGATTTTTCGATCGTCACAGAACTGGAGACTTAATGTCACGTGCAACAACAGATTTGGAACCAATCGGAGAATTTTTAGTTTGGGGAGAGCGTATTTTACTTCAAGCATTCTTAACTTATGTAGGTATTTACTTGATTCTTCTTTCTCTTGATATTACATTATTTATCTTGATAGCAATTGTTACACCAAGCCTTCTTATCCTCTCTTATTGGATTTCTCGTATTTTAGGACCACTTTTTTTTGAATTGCGGGAAAAGTATGGAGAATTAACCGCTGTTATCACTGAAAATATTTCTGGAGCCCAGATTGTAAGAGCGTTTCATGCGGAGGATCGTGAAAAACGGAAATTTGATCAACAAAACCAAGGGTACATGGAGCTCAGAGCTTACGCATTTAAAATCAGATCGCTTTTCCTACCTTCAATTGTATTAATTGTAAACTTACTAGTAACTATACTAATTTATGCGGGAGGAGTAGCAGCCATTCAAGAACGAATAACTACAGGAACACTGATTGCACTCTTTACGTACTTTATAATGCTTGCCTTACCAACAAGGTTTCTCGCTTTTTCATTAATTACTTATCAACGTGTGGTGGCAGCAGGGAATCGAGTGTTCTCTTTAATTGATGATACATCATTCACAGAACAGGAAATGATTGGATATCGAGTTCCTGCAGATCAAACACCTGAAATTCAATTTGATCAAATTTCTTTTCAATATTCTGACCGACCAATACTTTCTAATATTTCGTTAAGAATTAAATCAGGAGAGAAAATTGCCATATTAGGATCAACGGGTTCTGGTAAAAGTACATTAATTTCTTTGATTCCTCGATTTCAGGAAGTATCTAATGGAAGGGTTTTCATTCGATATAGAGAGAATTCATATGATATTAACGATCTCGATCTATCAACTTGGAGAAAATGTGTTGGATTTGTCCATCAGGAACCTTTCCTTTTTGGTCGCACTATTGCTGAGAATTTGACATTTGAACTCGAAGACAGTACACCAGAGGAATTAAACAAAGTCTTGGAAATAACACAATTAGCTGAGTTCGTAAAATCCTTACCAGAGGGTGTTGATACTCTTGTTGGAGAGAGAGGAGTAACACTATCAGGTGGTCAAAAACAAAGACTCGCCATTGCCCGAATGCTTCTCCGTAAGAATCCTATTATGATTCTTGATGATGCTACCTCCTCATTAGATATCTCTACAGAAGCATCGTTCCTAGAAGCTTTTGATGATATGTTAAAGACTTCACCGATGAAACATACCGTTATATTCATCACTCAACGTCTTAGTACGATAAAGAATGTTGATCGCATTATAATCCTAAATCGTGGTCAAATTATTGAGGAAGGAACTCACGATGAGTTGATAGAGATAGGCGAAATCTATCCATTACTCTGGAAAACGCAAGAAAATGGACAAGTTGACATAAAAATTACATTAGAAAAAATTGTTAAGGAGAGAGAGGAATAAAATGTCTAGAACACAAGATCAGCGGGATTTATTACATCACGAATATTCTGATTTTGAACTCCTCAAGCGATTACTTCGGTACACACTTCCCCATTGGAAGATCTTCTCCATTGCTCTTATTGGTATGCTTTTTTCTACCCTGTTTACAATCGTACAACCTTTACTCCTTAAATCCGTTATCGATGATTATGTTCTTAAGAAAGATTTAGATGGTTTAGGTTTTATTGCAATAATTTATTTTTCAGTAACAGTATTTTCGTTTGTTCTAAATGTTATCACGAGTTATATTACTACAATCACTGGATTGAAGATAATAACAAAGATCCGTGAGGAAGCTTTCTATCAACTGCAAGAACTTAGTATGGACTATTATGATAAGGAAGCAACCGGACGAATAGTCTCTAGAGTCACAAATGATGTAGAAAGATTACTGAACTTACTTTCTACAGGAATTATTGATGCAGTCGTAAATGTGATGTTCTTGGGATTCTTGTTTGTCATTTTATTTTCCTTAGATGTTACTTTGACCTTGTCGATTATTGTTTTCTTTCCATTCCTTGCAGTTGCGATAGTGTATTTTAGAATCAAATCTCGGGCTGCATGGCAACACACAAGAAGAACTCTCGCTAAAGTGACTGGGTACTATCAGGAAGCCATTAGTGGTATAACGGTTACCAAAGCATTATCAGCGGAAGAATTTGTTACCGAAGAATTTAATACATTAAATTTAGATAATTATCAAGCACGAATTCGAGCATTGATCCTCTTTGCAATCATGTTTCCACTGATGGACTTACTCTTGACAATAGGTACGGCGTTAGTACTCAGTATTGGGGGATATTCTGTAGGTCAGGAGTCTATCTCTCCAGGAACGTTAGTCGCCTTTCTCTCATACGTTACCCGGTTATCACATCCAATAATGGTCCTCTCTAATTTTTATAATAGCTTACTAGCCTCAATGGCAGCAATTGAACGAATTTTTGATATTTTAGATAGCAACCCTCAAGTTGTGTCTAGAGACTCAAAACGCTTAGCAAATGTCACAGGGAAACTTGAATTTGAGAATGTTACATTCCAATATTCTCCAGACACGGATCCAGTGTTAACAGATTTATCCTTGTTGATTCCTCCTCTGCAAACATTTGCTTTAGTGGGACATACAGGAGCAGGAAAAACTACCCTCGCAAGCTTGTTACTACGGTTCTATGATTTTAAGGATGGGTATATAAAGTTAGATGATGTTGATATCCGTGATTGTGATTTAGAAAATTACCGACAGAATATCGCCATCATTCCTCAGGATAGTTTTCTATTCAGTGATTCTATCAAAAATAACTTGTTATATGGAAATCCTCAGGCTTCAGATGAAGAAATTGAAAGAGCTTTACTCAAAGTAGGTGCGTATGACTTCACGATGAGTAAAGGACTCGATTTTGAGGTGGGTGAAAGAGGTTCTCGTCTTTCAATGGGTGAACGTCAGTTAATTTGTTTCGCTCGAGCATTACTTGCAGATCCAAGAATATTAATTTTAGACGAAGCAACCTCCTCTGTCGATGCCCATACCGAATTAGTGATACAACAGAGCATGAAAAATATCCTACTAAATCGTACTGCTCTAGTAATTGCTCATCGATTAAGCACAATTCGATTTGTTGATAAAATTGTGGTGCTCGATAAAGGAAAAATTGTCGAAATGGGAAGTTTTCAAGAACTAATGGCTCAAGGAGGAATATTTACAGATTTATATGAGAAACAATTTGCTGGACAAGATATTTGAGAATTTCGTTTGATTATTTAGTAAAACTACCTACTCTCCAATGATATAATAAAGGTTATTTTTCTAACCAACATTCCGAACTGAAAGACCTAATAGATGGATAAATGTATGAAGAAGATGTAGGACGCGATTTCACTGAGAATAGGAATATTTACGGATACATTCGTACCTAATATTAATGGTGTAACAATCTCAATCATAAATGAGATTAAAACATTAAGTAAAGAAGGTCACGAATTCGTCCTTGTTACTCCTAAGCTAAAGGAGCCAATTCCGTATAAGATGAAGGGAGTTCCTATTGTTAAAATTCGAAGTTTTCCTATTCCCAATTATCCCGGTTACAATCTTGCATTGATAGACACTGAATTTAACAGAGCAATGAGGAAATATGACCTCGATATGGTTCACTCACATGGTCCTTTCTCTGCAGGGTGGCTGGCATTATTCGCGGCAAAATCCCTGAAAAATTGTCCTCTTGTAAACACGTATCATACAGATTTAGTAAAATATTCTGGGCATCTACTTGGAGGATTCCAAGCACAAAATTTCACCAAGGGGTTTGCTGGGGCTGTTTGGTGGTTCATCAATCTCTATTATAACCGATCAGATGTTGTTGTTACTCCTTCGAAGACACTTCAACAAGATCTCATTGTTCATGGATTAAAACCACCAGTATATGCATTACCTAATATGATTTCTGAGGTATTTTTTAACTCAAAAATCTCAAACACCGGTTTAGAGGAGTTTGGTTCTGCTTTACGAAAGAAATACAACATTCCTGAGAATAATCGAATTATTACTTATTGTGGAAGAGTCTCGTTTGAGAAAAAGCTTGAAGTAGTTCTAGAAGGGTTCAAGAAAATTGAGAAAACCCATAACGACGTTACTTTCTTAGTTATTGGGGATGGACCTCATTTGAAAGCTTATCGGAGGCAAGCGGAAAATCTAGGGTTAAAAAACGTGGTTTTTACTGGATTTGTTGCTCATACGAAACTCCCCTATTATTATCAGTTAGGTGAGTTTATGGTTACTCCAAGTGACACAGAAACTCAGGGACTTACAGTAATAGAGGCAATGAGTCAATCTAGACCTGTAATTGGCGTTAATGAAGGAGGAGTGAGAGATTACATTGAGCATCGAAAAAATGGGCTCCTCGTGAAACCAAATAATGTTAAGGAATTCAAAAATGCAGTACTATATCTCTTAGACAATCCCACTGAAGCTTTAAAAATGGGAAAAATCGCAAAAAAATCTGCAAATTATTGTTCCCCTGAAGGATTCTCGAAAAAACTCAAACGAGTATTTGAAATCGCTTTCGAACGTCATAATTCCTAATCCAAAGACAAACCCTTTTTTCTGTCATAATACGAAAGCTGATTAACAAAATGGGTATTCGCCAAAAGTGATCAAGGGTTATTGATTTTCTTTTAAAATTCCCCTAAATCCAAGCTTGTGCAATTATAAGGGATATGTACAAATTTATGAGTTCTGATAGTCATCTTGTTCCATCTTCAGATGAATCTACTGGATCCAAAAGAAAATCAGAAGAAAAGAGAGAGAAAATTCCTATTTATACGACGAGTATTGCATGGGCTGCAGGAAGATCATCAATTTTTACTTATCTTTCCTACTTTGGGGTTGTTATCGGAGCCAGTCCTTTAGAGCAGTCAATTCTCACTTCTGTTAGAAATTTAGGTTCAAATATATTTCAATCGATTTGGGGTTGGCTTGCAGATCTGAAAGGTCGCAAACTAGTTATGACCATTGGTTTATCAACTTTAGCAATGACTATTTTCCTAACACCCTTTGTTTCCAATCCATTTGAACTTGTACTTATTTCTATCATCATGACTTCTTTAGGTTTTAGTTTTATACCTGCATGGGTCGCATTTCTTGGAGATTATACGTCTGAAGAAAAACGAGCCTCTTTTATTGGATTTATTAATTCAATAGGGACGTTGAGCTCACTTTTTGTCATTTTAGGTCTAGGTTGGTGGATGGACAGCTCCCCTTTTCCGTTCCCAGCTGAGATCGCTCTTTATGCAGAAAGTAAACCTGTTTTCTTTATACCCTTTCTCACAGGTGCTTTAATTTTTACAATTGCTTTAGCAAGTGAATTATTTCTTAAAGAAAAATATACAGCACGAAAAAGAACAGTAATCCAAGATGAACTTCATCTTTCTACACGTGATCTAATTTCCCGGAATGAACCTTTCCGACGATTACTCCCTATCAATAGCTTCTTTAAATTTTGTATGAGTATGGCTTGGCCAATCTTTCCCTTTGTGACACTTAGAGTTGCTCATTCATGGTTGGAAGTTTCCATTTTGTGGGCTGTATTCAATTTACCAAGAGGTTTTGGCCAATCGGTTGGAGGAATATTTGCAGATCGATATGGAAAGAAGATTGTGATAATTCTCTCTCGTTTTGGTTATGCAATAGTGCCATTCGGCTATGCCGTTGGGTTGGTAACGGGAAATGTATGGTGGCTACTCTTGGTAAACATCCCTGGAGGACTCGCTTTTGGAGCAGAGGACACCGCTATTTCTTCCTATTCCCTTGATTGTTCAACAGTTGACACTCGCGCTCGTTATTACTCAATTTTACTCACTTTTGAAGGTATTTTGGCATTTACTGGATCTCTTTTTGCTGGATTCTTAGTTGAAATACTATTAATACTTCTAGGTATCACTGATAAAGACCCTCAATTTGAATTCGTATTAGTGGTGCTTTTACTCCTTATAACCGGTCTCAGAGTACTCGGTGCGGTTTTACACAGATATATGTATACAAATCCACTAGATTTTGAACTAGAAAAGCATCTTGGGTCTCTTGATCAGTGATGTAGTGGTATCATCTCCATATTATGTTCTTCTATTAATATCGAGAAGTAGTACATTTTCTAACTTAGTATTGTATTAGAATGAAACAATAGGAGGCATCGATTGAGATGAGTATCTTATCGCGATTGTTTGCACGTAGTCGGAAAAATCAAATTACTATAGGAATTTTGGGAGCTCCCAATGCAGGAAAAACTACCTTAGCAAACCGAATTTCAAATGAATGCGGGAATGGCGAACCTCTTGGAGTAGTAAGCCCTGTTCCTCATGAAACTCGTGAATGTAGTGCCCTCGAACATTGTGTTATCACTGACCAAAGTGGTTCTTTAGATTTAACCATTGTGGATACTCCGGGGATTGCAACATCAATTGATTATCGAGAATTTCAACAACACGGATTAACCAGACAGGATAGCATTCAACGAGCAAAAGAAGCAACTCGAGGAGTCATTAAAGCGATTCAAAGCTTAGACAAAATGGATGCAGCAATAGTAGTGGTTGACGCCGCGCGTGCACCATTTGACCAAATAAACTGGACTGTAATAGGGAATCTTGAAGCAAGAAAAATACCGATAATCGTAGCAGCTAACAAGACAGATTTGACTGATGCTGATCCAGAACTCGTTAAAGAGACGTTCCAAAGCGAAATAATCCCAATCTCGGCAAAAGATGGGTCAGGAATGAATGAATTGTATGGAAGTATCTTATCGGTATCAGGAATGTGAGAGGTGCAAAAAGTGGACTTACATATCAATTTCGTGACTGAAAATACTACACGAAAAATGAACTCCACCCAGAAATGTGACTTCATTATCTCGAAACTAAAATCCGAATGTGTTGTAGTCTTTGAAGGTGGACTAGATGCTGAAGAGGAAGCTGCATTAATAGAAGAAGCAATGATCCAAATTGATCACCAAGATTTCTTGGGGTATAAAATCCTTAATCCCGCACCTTTGCGAATGAATGGACTATTCAGTCGAAAAAATGTGAAAATGACAGTAATAGCTCCCCATAATTATGAACATCTATCAATCGCCCTAGTTTAATTTCCTGGTGGATATATGGCATTAACAAGTGGAGAGGTCAATTTATCTCGTTATCGGTGTGCAAAATGTGATCGTACACCAGAAAAAGCAAATGAACTCTTCACTGGTTGCACCTGTGGTCATCGTCTCTTTCGTTTACGAATGCAGCCTCAAACAAATAAGAATGTATCAGTCACTGCGGATAAAACGATATATTCAAAAGAGGACATGGAGTTTCTTACGATTAGAGAAAGACAAATTGGAATTTACGATATTAATGTGGATAATTTGTTAAAGCGTAAATCTAAGAAAGAAAAATCACCCGTTATTGCAGGAAATAACGGAGTTTATTCCATTCGGCTTGACTCCTCCAAAAATAAGTAGGAATCCAATTATTAATTGTCCTTTTTTATAAGAAAAAAGATTACTTCTCAGGGAATAAAACAAGGTCTATTGGATGACTGGTTTTATTTCTCCCGAAACTTCATTAAAATATAATACTCCCAAACCATGCAGTAAACGTAAATGTTTTCGTATCATAATTGGAGGAAGCTGAAGCTCTGTAGAAATTGTTTCTCTAGCTAACACTTTTCTCTTGGGATTCTCGAAGTAGTCTACTATGAACATAGTTATTTTGCCTAGCTCGGTTTCTTGGAGGACAGTTCGAATAAGAATGTCTTGTGCATGATTACTGGACGCTCCTCTTGTTAGATCCTCACTTACCTGGCCAAAGCGATCCTCTGTTCGTTTAATTTCCTCTTGAAGTTGATTTTGGATAGCTAAATGACCTGCTTCAATATCCACAATTTCTTGTTCAGTTTCTTGAAGCAATTGTTGCATCTTGGCTATTTGTTGTAGATAGGATGCTGTGGTTGATTCATGTTGTTTAATGATTTCATTCAATTCTTCTATCTGTTTGTCCAATTCTGCTTTTTCAGTAGCTAACGTTTCAGATTTTGCTTTTTCTGCTTGAAAATCGCTTTGAACATTACTGAGAACATCACGACTCTCCTGTAATTGCTTTTCAAGGTTGGTAGAATCGCCGAATGCCTCACTGAGCTTTGTTTGGGATTGGTCTTTCATACGTTCTATTTCTTCACGTAAATCATGGATAATAATATCTTTCTCATCTTGCATGTATAACCACAAAGATTGAGTCTTAAATTTTGAGTAAGGATAATCTCAAAGCTCAATGTTTTAGAGTTTTTGATATTTTTAAATCATAGGGTATCAAATCCCCAGACAAAATAATCCCTTATTTCCCAAAATCTTGGAAAACTCTTAAAAAGATGAAATTTAAGTACTTCACGTAAGAGGAAAAAGGACGATTGAATCTCTGGGGGAAGCATGAAGTACTTCCGTGAATCATCATCCCTTACTTCTATACATTCTTAATATGGATGATTATATTGATTACAGAGAAAACTAAACCCATACTAGACAAGTCAAGCTCTAAGATTGATTCACAAGAGTGCCGATACTGTAAAAAACCCGCTATTTGTAACTCCTACACATGTTATAAGAAGAAACATGCAGAGGACAAACGGGATATTGAATGCTCAACATGTGAGGAGCGCTTCTGCCAACGTCATTGGCGAATTTATTTCAAAAGACATTTTTGAATGGTTGTTACTAAGGATTTTTCCTACCTAGCAGCATAGAATTTTTAACCTTTGAGAATTTATGGAAACATAAAGGATCTCAATTAAGGAGTAACAGACACATTCTCAGATTTTAACTCGGTCTACTTGGAGCTCATCACGGATGACAGAATGGAGTGCTATTGTTTTAGCAGGGGGAATAGGATCAAGATTAAGACCATTGACTAATAATATTCCCAAACCTTTGGTTCCTGTGGCAAACAAGCCTATGATTGATTATAATTTGGAGCTCTTACGAAACGCAAGGATTACAGGCAAAATAGCAATCATAACTCGTTATATGAGAGAGGAAATAATCCAATATTTTAAAGAAAACGATCATTTCGATGATTTAGATATCGTTCTACCTGTTTTTGATCCACTAGATACTGCTGATGCAGTAAGAAAGGCTGCAAATTATATTTCTACCGATAACTTTATCGTTTCGATGGCAGATATTGTCACGAATATTCCTCTACAAGATTTTATGGCTTTTCATAACGAGAAAGGGGGAATCGCAAGTATTACACTGAAAGATGTCGCTCTACCTAGAGCATTCGGTGTAATCATGTTGAATCAGGATTCTCGTATCTTACTTTTTTTGGAAAAGCCAATCCCACAGGAGCTCGGTTTAGCGACTCTTACATTCTCAAAAAAAGAAACAATTCGCTTACAATCGAATCTAGTTAACACTGGGATTTACGCTTTTAAACATCAAGTATTGGATATTCTTGAATCAATGGACGATCTGATGGATTTTGGAAAGGATGTCTTCCCCTATTTAGCCCGGGAGTATGGAATCTATGGTTGGGCGGATAATCTTCAGTATTACTGGATGGATGCTGGTAATCCCCAAACCTATCTCTATACGAATTGGGATGTATTAAGAAGATGGGCGTTCCCCTACTTACCACGTGCGACATCAGAAGAAAATAATGTTTGGATTAATCAGAGTTCTCCTTCTCTTCCAAGTGGGAGTTCAATAGAACCACCTGCAGCATTAGGTCATGAAATCACAATTGGTAATAATACACGAATTTGGGGTCGTACAGTTATTGGAGATCGTGTTAACATTGGGAGTAATTGCGAAATTGAAAGCTCTGTAATTTGGAATGACACAATAATTGAGGACAATGTAAAGATGAAAAATACAATTATATGTGATGAAGTGTTTATTCCAACAAATTCCCTTCTGAATGAAGGGACAGTAGTAGGCCCGAAGTTTAAAGGTATTACAGGATTAAAAACTGAGAAGAATCAAACGATTACAAAGAATTAGAATAAAAATGCACTTTTGAGAGGATGACAAACTGATGTTGAATAAAATTGATTTACTTGCTAAAGGTGGACGCGTTACAGGATTTTCAAATACCGAGCTAACTCCAGAATTATCGGCTCTTTTAGGAAGTGCAATGGGTACATCATTAGATTCTAATGCAGTAGTAATGATTGGACGAGATTATCGTCGTGACACACGAATGTTAAAACGTTCTTTTTCTGGAGGACTGCTTTCAGCTGGAATTGAGTTGATAGATTTGCATGGGATTCCAACCAGTATCTTGCAGTTCGCGGTGAGACGTTATGGAGCAGATGCGGGTGTTATGTTAACAAGAAGTCATAACCTAGCTGGAATGGTATCCATAAAATTTTTTGAAGCAACTGGAATCGAATATCAAAATAGTCAAGTAGCGAAAATTGTAGAGATTGCAAAATCAGGTAAGCTTCGAAGAGCTGCAGCTCCTGATGTGGGCTGGATTAGTGTTGCTGATGCAATGAAGGTATATGACCGTGCATTGGCTGGTTTTTTCGCTTCCAGCAAAGAATCTATGAAAAATGCCAATTTAAGGGTGGTTGTAGATTGTGCTTGTGGACCCGCCTCTAGAATCATGCCTGATCTACTCAGTGAGTTTGGATGTCAAGTTATAACTCTTAATGCTCATAGACCTCGTAATCCACTCTTTTTACCCAATCCTAGTTCATTAGTACGATTAAGAGATATGGTTCGTGCCATAGGCGCAGATTTAGGAGTAGCTTTAGATGCAGAAGCTCGTCATGCAATAATTATTGATAGTCAAGGACGAATCCGAACCGCAGAGGAAACTGCGTCAGTTAATCTTCATTCACGGTATGATCCAAAATCGAATGCAAATGTAGTAATGGGTAGCTCTGTTCATCCTTCCGTTTATCAGGATCTACATAAAAATATAATTTTCTCTGGTCATGGAGAACCCGGTGGAATAGGTAGGGCTGTTTTGAAACATAGAGCGATCTATGGATTCAATGATACTGGCCTTTTTGTGTTACCAGTCTTTTCACCAGGTTCAGATGCAATTGTGGCATCATTCACCGTACTCTCACAAATGGCTAAAACCAATCTAAAATCAACAGATCTCTATCGAAATCATCAAGTTTTTGCTCAACGCACAGCTGAAGTAACTTTTCCATTAGAAAAAATGTTTGAATTTTTTAAAGCTGTTTTGAACAACCCACCGAAGGATTATCATGTGATTGACACCTTTATTGGCATTAAACTAATTACAGAGGAGAATGAATGGATACATATTCATTTAGCGACCGATGACAATACTTTGCAAATTGAAGTGTATGATCCGAAGGAAAGAATCGATCACCAATCCGAGCTAATTACTTTTGCACGAGATTATGCAAATAAATTTCTTTCTAGGTAAATAAGATTGCCTCCCAGCAAGTCAAAATGAAGGTATTTTACATTCTGCATAGAAAAAGAGGGAACTCAGTCCGTACGAAACGCGTATTTACATATGATTATATACAATTGGTGGTGAGTCGTACTGAGGACGCTCCTATATAGGGAGAAAACAATTGCGCAATGTCAGAGTTGAGGCATTCATGCAAGGATTTCCAAGAAAACGTATACCAATAGTTATTGTCGGGCTAGAGTTTGCAGGGAAGACTTCATTTGTATTACGCCTCCAAACCGGAGAATTTGGAAAAACAGTACCGACATCAGGACTAGATACAGAAATCTTGGAAATTCAAGGCAATCTTTTCCAGCTATTTGATTTGGGGGGACACGAACGATTCCGAGAAATGTTTTGGAAAGAGTACGTTAAACTATCACAAGGAATCGTGTTTATGATCGATGCGAATGATCTTGAAAAATTGGATACTGCAGTGGAATGGCTGTGGAAATGCTTAAAATGGAATCCAGAGGCACCACTCATGATTCTAGCAAATAAAGCTGATTTGACACATATTGAATTACCTAAGTTGATTGATAAAGTCAAATTACGGAGATTACCCCATCAAAGCCCAACTCGATCCTTCCAGATATTTGAAATTTCTGTTAAGACAGGAATGAATATTGATCGGGCTTTAAATTGGTTTTCTCAAAAAATAGCACTCTCAATAGCAAAAAAATATATCAAAGTTGAAGGAATCTATCTTTTTCTTCGTACAGGAGTACCAATAGTCTCTCATTTATTTATGAATCAACCTGAATCAGCTATGGACAATGATATCGTACCTGGGTTTTTAAACGCCATTAATGAATTTGCAAGTGGAATGATGGGGTCTACTGGAGGTTTAGATTCACTGATCACAGAAAACTATTCTATAGTGATGGTTAAACGGGAAAAACTTCTATGTGCAATAATTACAGATAAGAAATCTGACCTTTCTCTGGCTAGAATGGTGGCTGAGTCAGTAGTGACACATCTTGAGGAAACATTTCCCCATCAGTTGACTAAATACCAAATAAATGGTAAATACCTGTTTCCCGAAAATTTTCTTGTGAATTATCTTCAACAAGAGTTTAAGGAGAACGTAGTGATATCTACTTGAGAAATAACCATTGCTTAGATTTATATCTTTCTTCTACTAATTGTTTAGAAAGACGTTTTTCCTCAGCGGATAATTGGCCTAAGGAAAAAGTAGAAGCATGATTCTCTAGAAGCTCTTTCGTAATAAATTCCGCAAGAGTCCGAGGAGTAAACTCAGGTTTTTCTAACTGTTCATGTATTGTAGTGACTTTTTGATATACAGATTGTACCATTTGTGTCTTTGTTCTTCCTGGACGGGCTTTAAGAACAGAATACATTAGTTCAGGGTTGTAATCTATCAGAATCGTTCCATGTTGTAGAATTAAATCTCCTGACCGCGCCTGTGCGTTACCTGAAATTTTTTTACCTTGGCTAAAAACACTTGGACAATGGATTTGATTAAAGTCAATGGATATGCCAATCTTAGTAAGTGGAGAGAATAAAAGATTTACAATTTCGTAATAACTCGCTTCAACAGATGTACTTGCTACTTGATTCGTAGTTGTTACAACGGAGTATGTTAATTCTCCCCTTGAATCATGAAAAACAGCCCCTCCTCCAGAAATACGTCTAACAACCTGAAGTTTATATTTTTCAAGCATAGAGAGATCTATCTCGTCATGTAGGTATTGATGGTGACCTATCGACACAGTACTTGGCTCCCAACTGTATAAACGCAAGGTATTGACCTTATGATCCTTGAATAATTGATAAATTGCTTCGTCTACTCCCATATTGACATATGCGTTATTTCGAGAGTAGGGAATTATACGCCAAGAGAGATTATGCAGATGTTTTTTCATTTCACTTCATAATTGGAGAATAAATATGAAATTAATAAGGAAAAGTAGCTTATTTTTTAATTTCGGAAGTGGTGGATTACTTGTAGCTGGATTACTTTTTTCCAAATTCCATGGGTTTATCAGCTTTAATGGCTATTCCTTTGCCTGTTATCTCATAAGGGTGAACACGCTTGGAATGATTCATCCCCCTCATCTTGAGGATCTCAATTGCTCGTTCACGTGAAGAATTGACGAGCATATATTGCAGATTTATAACTCCATACGAAAGAAAGTCTTCAGTCGAAAACTGGGGACTCTGTATATCTGTAACTGCATCATCAGTATTTTCGTAAACAGCTAGTGTAGTACACTTCTCCTGCCATAAAATACCGATTACCCTGTGAAGTTCTTTCCTCACTTCAAACAAATCTCGGAATAGAAGGGAAAAAGTGTTCAAAGGATCAATTACTAGACGATTAACTCCCAATCTTCGTACTTCATCAATAATCTTTTGAGTAACATAGTCAAGAGAAGCTTCACGCAAGCGACTAGCTTGTTGCATAATCCCCATTTCTGTTGAGCTAAAATCTAAGACTGATAATTCTCCCATATCCTGTAATCCTTGTAAATCCCAACCATAATTCCGCATAATCGCATTCAAGGCAGGTAATGGTTCATTAAAAGTAACTAAAAGTCCTGGATCGTTGTATTTGAGAATACCCTCCAGTAAAAACTGAATGGCTAATGTTGTTTTTCCTACTCCTGCGCCACCTCGTAATGCAATGAACCATCCCGCAGGAATACCCCCACCAAGAATTTTGTCAAATTCAGTAATCCCAGTGGGTTTGATACTTAGAGAACCTTCTGACATTGGAATACCTCAGTGTGCAGTCTTTAGACTAATGTAGTTAAAAGCCTTCGTTAATCAACTAGCTTTTCATAAGGATCTTTAGTTTCATCCTCTTCTTCTTGACCAACTGTATAAACCTTAATCTTAACCATTTGACCAGCCAAATTTAATAATTCCACATCTTTTTTACGAATTTTTAAATGGTAGCCGTTAGCACATCGACTAACTTTCGTAGTGAATATTAAAAGAGGATCATCCTTTTTACTCATGATTTCTCGGCTCTTTCGATTTTTTCTTACTTGATTATTCAGAATACTCCTATAAATAGATTATTTTTCAAAAAAGTAGATTTCAGAAGAAATTCTGCTCTTTATGCAATTTCTCTATAAATTTAGAAAACAAAAGATTAAAATTCGAATACCGTCAGATAAACAATGAAATGTATGGTTTTAACATAGAAAAAGAGATATATCTTATTTATTTGAAATTTTACTTCGTCTGGCGTCAATGTGGGCAATTATTTGTTTGGCCAGTTGAGTAAAAGCTTCTTGAACATTAGTACCATCCAAAGCAGAGGTTTCATAATAGGTAGCATGAAATTTTTCTGCCTGTTTCGCACCAGCATCGGAGTCGACCACTCTTTCCTCCGCTAAATCAACTTTATTCCCAAAAAGCATTAAGGGAACTCCACCCGCTTTTTCAGTAAAATCGGCATACCATTTGTCAAGCTTATGCAGGGTTTCAGGACGCGTCAAATCATAGACCATGATTCCCCCGTGGGAGTGCAAGAAATACTGCGTTCGGATATTCCTAAACGAGTCCTGACCGCTTAAATCCCAGATCTGCATTGTCATGCGTGTTTCGGCATCAAGTTGAAGACGTTTAAGTAGGAAGTTACTGCCAACTGTTGTTTTGTAATCATGGCTGAAAGCTTGCTCTACAAAGCGACGGATAACCGAGGTCTTACCTACACCTCCCTGTCCTAATAATATGACCTTACAGCTATACATCACCATAAAATTGTCCTCTAACTCTCTACTGGTGTATTATGAAAGTCCTTAACAACTCATACCTCTACCAGTCGGTTATTAATAATTAGCTATTTAGAATTTAAAAAGGTGTTACTTCAATCATTATAATTTGTAATGTGGTTGAAGTATTTGTATTTAACCTTAACTTGACAAAAAGAATTTTTTCTAAGTAGATCTTTTTCGGAGAATAATTATTGATAGTAAGGTAATAAGAAACATGACGGGCAGAAATAATCTGTCTAAAGCCGAATTGGAGAAGAATCCAGACGATCCAGTCGAGATTTCGAGCCCATAGATGAGATGAGTTTCATTGAAATATTTGTTTTGAAGATGGGTTAACCAACCCGTTTTCCAATTACTTTTTCGGATAATAAGCCTATGTGTACCCTCGAGAGTATAATCAAACTGCTGTTTATTCACAAAATTATCACCCTCGAGATACCTAGTAGTAGTGAGATTTAGACCAGTAACGCTATATATTTTTTGATCTGACAGAGAATCCCAAAATGTTCTATTGTTCACTGTCTTCTGCACTACATACCCATCAAAAATCGAGATGAATTCATCTATAGATGTTTTAATCTCATTAAATGTCAATTGAAGATGAGCAAAGTCTTCTAATTCAATTATTTCTACTGTAACCTTCAATCCTTTTTGCATGCAAACAGTAAACAAATTTCCATCGACATCAATTAGTTGAGTTGTCATTGAGGTTGGATCTTCATTCCCATCATAATCCAAAAGGTCATAATAAGCTGTATAAGTATAAATCATTGTATCCCCGATATTCACCATCCATTCAAATTCTGGGTTCTGTAAGAGGCTTGGAGAAACATTTACATATGAACCTGATAGGATTAGGCAAATCAGAAGTGATAGAATGTATTTTTTCATCATCCTCATTTTGAGTTTCTCGTATTTGGATGATCTTTCAAATTTATTAGATTTTTGATTATAGAAGCTCTGAGATTGAACTATGATCGAGAAGATACTCCTACTTGAAACTCAAAACTGGTAAAAGTTAAGAAGAAAAAGAGCTGTCTGTATTGGAAATCCAGTGCAACCAAAAAGTATCTTTTAGAATGTCATAAGAAGGTCTTACATTGAGTTTTGACTCCATTAAATCCCTTTCAGATAAAATAGGAAAAGAAGTGTCAATACGTGGGTGGTTACATCACGTTAGAAGACAAGGAAAGCTTACTTTTCTTGTGATTCGTGATACGACTGGATATATTCAGTCAGTAATTAAACCTGCCAGTGGACAAGTAGCTACATCTGTTGCTAGCAAACTAACACGTGAAACAGCTGTTACAGCAAAAGGTATTGTGAAAGAAGATAAGAGAGCACCTTATAATGGATTAGAACTTCAAATAAATAATATTTCTCCCGTAATTGATTACGCCTCTCCTGAACTTGAGCATGAAATACGACCTGATTCAGGCCCCCAAGTACTATTAAATAAACGCCATCTGGTCCTGCGAGGAGAACAAGCCTCTAATATAATGCGTTTTCGTGATATTATGACACGGAGTTTCAGGAAATTTTTCTTTTTACGTGATTTTGTGGAAGTTACACCTAGTACTATTGTCCAAACTCAAGTTGAGGGAGGATCAACTCTTTTCAGCTTTAAGTATTTTGAAGAAGAGGCATATCTTACACAATCTAGTCAATTATATCTGGAAACAGTCCTACCCAGTCTGGGGAATGTTTTTTGTGTATTACCGTCATTTCGTGCAGAGAAGTCGCGAACTAGAAGACATTTAACAGAATACACCCATATTGAAGCTGAGATGCCTTGGTTTGATTTTGAAGACCTGCTTGAATTTATGGAGGATATGATGATCCATGTGTATTCTAGGGCCGCAGAATCTCCTATCGTTACTAAATTTGATCAAGAAGTAACTGTTCCAGAAAAACCATTTGAAAGAGTCTCATATGAAAAAGCAATTGATTTACTTCGGGAATATAATATTAAAGGGGAATCAGGAAATTTTCTTGAATATGGAGAAGATTTAACTGAAGGTCCAGAGCGGATGTTGGTAGATACAATTGGAAAACCAACCTTTTTGACTCATTTTCCCGATGGGATGAAACCATTCTATATGAAACTTAATGAATCAAATCCTGAAGTAATGAACGCTGCAGATCTCCTCCTCCCAAATGTAGGAGAAATAATTGGTGGATCTCAGAGAGAAGATGACTATGATTTACTCCTCAATAGGATGAAAGAGGAAGGATTAGATCCAACACCTTACTATTGGTATTTAGATCAGCGAAAATATGGAACAGTCCCCCATTCAGGTTTTGGATTGGGATTAGAGAGATTTATTCAAGCAGTCCTAAATTTAGATCATATTCGGGAAGCTTGTTTATATCCACGACTGATAAATCGAGCTACTCCGTAAAATAAGGTTTGGATACTCACTAATCAACTGGTAAGAGCTTAGTGATGATTTTTCCACACGATTCACATTTCTCAGGAGTTTTATTGCGGTCTTTTACTTTAAAAATGTTGTTGCAGCTAGTACATTTCCATTGAGAGGGAATCACGATTTCCGATTCAATCTGAAGAATAATGGCTGTAAATTTATTAAGTAATTGGTCCGCTTTAGAAGTCACACTGCCGATATCACTAGCTTTACGTAATTCTTGGGGGGATTCAGCATCTCTTAGAGGATCAATATCTAGAACAAGATTATCAATAATTGCTTGAATTTCAGCATAATTAGGTAATGCTTCGATAACATTTCGCTCTGTAATCCAGGCAATAACGGCAAGAATATGGTCCATCAATTCGTAAGTATCAGTAATTGCGATTTCTTTTGAGGCGCTATCAGGCAGCTTTTGAATCGTGGTCGAGAGTTGCTCAAAGAGTGGTTTTAAGTCTGGTTGAAGCTTTAGCTGAATATATAGACGAAATAGAGATAGATAGTATGAAAACTGTTTATCGGGATCGGCTTTAGACATTATCGCGGTTGTAATTTCTCGAATCTGATCAGGAGGACAATTGTGTTGCGCGCTTGTTTCACCAATAGGTGATTTCCATCGCGATAGGATAACAATTTGTTTTCCCCTAGTATAATCAAGATCAACATATTCTTGAGCTTTATGGGCTAGACACTCATAGTAATTATAGTTTGATTTATCATCATCCGCTACTAGGTGCTCAGAGTCGGCTTGACAGTAACCACATTCATCAATGGAGTCCTCTTCTGACCGATTGGTTTTACCACAGGCAATACAATAAATATAGGTGTATTCAGTGGTGAACTTACCAAAAGTTCCTGTACCAGAGACTCCAGATTCATCAGCAGAACGACGCATCCGTGCAAATAATGAATCATCATCATCTAGCATGGCTGTAAGAGAAGAACCGAGGCCTTCCGCAGCCTCAGAACGTACCTTTTCTTCCTCCTTCTTACGTAAATACTCTTCTCGCTCCTCTGGTGACATCTTTTCAATCATTTTGAGTTCTTTAACGCGATTTTGAATTCTACCACGATCAACAGGAGTCAAAGCTTCTAAAAAGTCAGGTGGAAGAGCTGTGATTTCTTTCATACTCATTTCTTCAAAGTCTGTGCGTAATGCGGCCATGGTGCCTGCAGGTACCGTGCTAGAAGGTACCAAAACACTTCCTGGTGGAGGTGGCGGTGGTGGAGCTCCACCAACCATAGGGCGAGGTGGAGTAGGAGCTGAACTAGCTTGAATACGAACAGTTTGCAGATTACGCTGGATTGAATCCATTACTCGTTGTTCAAGTTTATCTAAAAAGCCTGCAGTCTGTTCAAACTTAATTTTTTGATCTGCACGTAATTTCTCTTGTCTATCTAATGTTTTTCGGACTTCAGTAAGGAGATGTTCCGTCATAGCGTCAAGACGCGGAAACAGGTATTGGAGGACGTCATACATTATCCATTGTTCTACCTCACCAAATTTCTTAAATGTTTCAGGGGATAACGCCCTAAGTGTAGGATAGATTTCGTTATTATCCATATTTCTTTGAGCCCATGACCAGATAGTTGATTTTTTCTTACGATCCCCAAGTAATTCTTCGGCAATTTGTTCAAAGGTTTGATTATCTAATCTACGCTGTACTAGTTCCTTTTTTCGGTCCTCTTTACTTAAAGAATACCATACAGCGTCAGTAGCGGTCATAGCGATCATTTCGAAATTATGAAGTTTTTTCTCTTTGTACGGACAATAAACATTGTTCATATAAACATGTGGAAATTGTTCATATGGTAAGAATTTGGAGAAACTCGCTTGATTTGTTTTATATAAGAAACAGAGTATTTTAATTCATTTTCTTACACTCTATTAACAAAAAAGAAGAGATTGATCTTACTTTTTCTTTCTCTTCCATACAAAAAGCGAATTCACTATTAGGATACTTAATATTAGTAAAATATCGAGACCTGATGTTTCCGTAGTAGTAGTTTGAGTATTTATTCCCGTAGTAGTAGTACTCGTTGCAATTGGTGAAGTTGTTGTAGATGTTGTCGTTGTAGTGATTATTGGACAAGTAACTGAGACATCAGTCACAATGGCATCAAGGATAAATGCATTACTAAGTGTAATAGAACTTGCATCCCAAGCTGTAAATACCACAACTAAATCTCTATTCGGTTTGATAATGATATGCTGACCTCCCCACCCGTCCGCATAATAATAGTCATTATTGATATCAAGCCACCACTGATACCCATATCCGTATCCACCTAACTCAGGAGAATAATTCTGAATTGACTTCAATACCCAGTCTGAAGGTATTATTTGTAAATCGTTCCATTTTCCCAGATTTAAGTACAGATAACCAATTTTCAACATATCATAAGGATTTAGCCATAAACCATCCGCTCCCATACTTAACCCAGATGGATCTACCCACCAGAGATATTCTGTGATATTCAGAGGATCAAATAAATACTGTTTGGCGAAATTTTCTGTATTCATTCCAGTTTTTTCTCTAATAATTGCCGAAAGCAGATGAGTAATACAGTCACTGTAAGCAAAATTTGAACCTGGTTCTGATTCCATAGGTTTATCCAATGCGAATTGTATCCAGTCATCAGAGGTTATTAAACGTGTAAAATCATTATCAGGGTTCAAATAGTTTATCCATGTTCCAGGAGGTACATTTGTTGTATTGGTTCGGAATGCAAAATCATTAAAGGGTATAGGAGCTGTGGTATAGGATTCAGACAAATCATTTACATCCAACCCACTTCTCATTTCAAGTAAATGCCGAATCGTTAGTACCTCTTTTCTTGAATCTAGGTTTTGTATAGTTCTATTTGAAAATATCTCTACTATTGGTTCGTCAAGATTTTTTATCATTCCAGTAGCATTAGCTATTCCAATCAGGGCACTGATTACGCTCTTTGTCACGGAATGCGTGCAATGGATAGCTGTATAATTATAGTACTCGAAGTACTTTTCATAGCATAAATAACCATATCTAACAATGTGAATGCTGTCAATGCCTACATTTTGAGCAATCATTACCTGATACATTCGATCCAGCTCTGTACTATTCATCCCTAAATCTTCTGGATCAGTTCTAAGCCAACCATTTATAGGATAGCAATTATTCGTAAAAGAAAAAACGGTTTGATGCTCAAAAGTTCTGTTAAAAACAAACCCAATTGTAATGAAAACAATTATGATGATTTTTATTCGATTAAACTTCATTTTCCTCACTTTTTCTAATTATTTCATATTTCTGGATTATTGTATTATAAAAAGATTTCCTTGATAAATTATAACTCAAAAATCCTTGATATGATAAGATGTGATAAAAAACATTTTTTGCTGGATTTTGTACAATCGCGAAATATTCAATACAAGATTACCTATTGCCACAAGAAAGAAAATGAGGAGAAAGTCTCGAATGAAAACAGGATTGGAAAAGATATTAATGAAGCAGATTTTGTTTGGATAGTACTGAAAGAATAAATTAAGTAAAAAAATCATGCTAGTAATTAAACCGACATCGAAAACCAGCTGACAGAATGCTAGAATCTGTTTAATGTGAGATTTGAGATTCATAACGGATCTACTTCTTCCTTCTTTTTGGATATTTAATATCTTATTCAGAAAGAATATGTTAAAGAAAATTTGTATAGTTTTACAGAAGTTCAAATTCCGAGAAAAAAGATTCAGAGGATGAATTTCCCTTAACCAAATCCACAGTTATTTATTGTGGATGAAAGAAAATCGTGCTCTAACGTGTCTGATTTTGACAATTTTTCATCACCAGTTCAAAAAGAGTAATAAAACGGGCTTTAATTCGATAGACAGTTAATTACTGATGTTCCGTATACTCCCTCTTTTTCCATTCATCACAAAGAAATGTGAGATAATATGGTATCTCTTCAGAAAATTTTTAATCCGAAAAAAATCAATCATGTGAAGATTAATAGCGAGGATTTTAAAAAAGAGGACATCACAGTCCGATATTTAAGAATAATCGCCCGACCATTTGTTGATATCATAGAACCAATTACATTCCTCACCCCAAATCGATTAACATGGATAGGTATGTTATTTACTTTCCTTGCTGGATACATCATAGCCATTGCTGGAGATAATAACTTAATCCTCTTTTCGGCTGGATTCGTTGGCTGGGTAGGCTTACTTTTCGATGTTATCGACGGAGAAATTGCTAGAAGGCGAGGGATGTGCACCAAGAATGGTGCATGGCTAGACAGTAGTCTGGAGCAACTTAAAGGAGTTCCCTTCCTAGTAGGAATTGCTTTTAATATCTCTGATGCAAATGGAATGTTCACTCTAGTAATAGGAGATTTTAGTCTTACTCAGAATGTGTGGTTTGTACTCTTTATTCTGTATGCATGCTTGTCATTCATAAGTATAGGAGCTTCTCGTTCTACCTTTATATATGAGGAACAGAGACTTGTTTCCCATGGACATGCGTACGTGGCCTGGTTAATTTTAATCTTCAATGTCCTAGAACTTTATCTTGTCTTACATACTATGGCTGCTCTCTTTGGAGTGATCTATATATTAGCTGGAAAAACCTTTTCAACACAATATGTCCCAAATCCAGATAATAAAACGTAATGTGAAGTTTCTTGTGTGCTGATGATACACTCCAAGAGAGTTCAAGAACTTTTTATTTAAATGCATCAGTGTGGATACTTGGTTTATGGCAAATAATTGCGACAATTAATTTTACTGCAGTACAATTACTTCTCCCCTTATATTTGGGAGATTATCTCCATATCGACATGACTTATGTTGGGATTATTGTCTCCACTTTCTTTCTATTCTGGTTTCTGATTAGTCCTTTTGCTGGGATTTTAAGTGATACTTTTGGTAGGAGACTATTCATTTATCTTGCTAGTTTTTTATCAGCTGTTGGTCAGATTGGGTTATCAATATTTACTGATCCCTTTAGTTTATTTTTCTCAAATGCAATTGTTGGTTTAGGGAGCTCACTTGGAGCTGGTTCAGCTGTAGCACTTTGGATTGGCAATGTTCCTGAAAATAAAACAACTGAATCTTTAGGTTATTATAATATTCTACTTACTTTGGGTGGGATTGTCGGTGCAGTCGGAGGAGCACTGATATTTGAAACCCTTATTGGTAAAATCTTTCTAGTTTTCGCGATTCTGAGGGTACTTACGGTCATTCCGATTTTCTATGTCAGTGAGAAGCAAGCTTATCAGAAATTATCGATCAAAAATATCGTTACTACGTTAACTAGTCGTGAGTATTCTGGTGTTTATTTTTCTCGTGATGTTCTTCGGGTTTATATTCACTGGATAACTTTTTCGGCAGTTGTTGGAATTGGGGGGTATGTTTTTACAATCGTGAATAGAATTGCAGGTGTTAATATTCCCCCAACATCGATAGAACTTGGAGTAGTAGTTTTAGGAATTCCCTTCGTATTACTTCTGCCCATTTGGGGGAGATTAGCTGATCGTAGGGGTAACAGACAAATTCTTTTGATAGGTCTTTCAGGAACAACCATTCTAATCCTATATTTGTTTGTTTTAATTCGACTCGGGATAGCAAAATCGATTCTCCTTGATCTTATCTTCTATTCAAATTTAAGTAAAATCCCTTCATATCTTCCCGCTCTCGGACCTTTACTATTAGTCCTAGCAACAACAGCAGCTGTCATTCCCACTAGCATGAGTTGGATAGTAGAAAGAATAAATGATGAAGATTTAGCTAAAGTTTTATCTATTAGACGTGCTTTAATAGGTATAGGAACAATACTTGGTTCTTTCATTGCAGGAGCTACTTTAGGGCTTTTTGACGTTTCTATTCTGTTTATTGTCCTTGCTCTTCTGGTTCTGATATCAGCAATTATACTGCTGTGAAAGGGCCTATTGTCCTGAAATTCAGCTAATTGTTAATTTATCCCATACCGATCAGTTAAAATCGAGCTATATAAATCTAATTGGTTTTTTATGAATTGTTTTGATAATTTTCCATGTCCAGTTTCCATTTCGTAAAGACGATTTGGTAAAGATGCTTGTAATTCCTGATAATCGAAATTAAAACGTATTTTCGTTTCAATTCGTCGTTTTTGGATTTTAAAACCTAATGAGAGCAGTTCATCCTCAGTTTTTGTTATTCCAAGATTCTTGAAACATTCGACCACCAAATCGGGAGTGTATATATTACGTGCAAATAAACAAATTATCAAAGAATTGAGGGTATTTCTCCATTCTTCTTCTTTAACTAATTTTCCTAGAGTTTCTTCCGGTTTAAATTTAGTTCCAAGCATCTTTAAATCTGTCGAGTAACCAGCGTTATCTAAATGCGAGTGACGCCCTCCGATAGCATGTCCTATCATACTATAGGGACCTGTTGAATATCCAGCTGGAGTTGTATTATTAAAACGCAGAGCAATGTCAGAACCACCATATTTTTCCACTAAAGCATCCAATCCCTCTCCAGCATACCAATAAAGGTTTTTGTTTTCACTTTCCCTAAAGACAATTCGTTTTATTACTTCCAAAAAGTCATTAATTTCTCCAAATCTAATAGGAAGTCCTTCAGTATCATTTTCAGTGATTATTTTTTTCTCGAATGCTTCTGCTAAATATCCTAGTATTCCACCCGTAGTTATCGCGTCAATTCCATATCGTTCTGTTTGTTCGAGTAATTTCATTAGATCTTTTCCATCCCCAATCAGTAATGTCGGTCCAAGTAATGCCATTGGTTCATAATCGTATGGAACTGAAGTTGAATGGATATCTGCCAAGGTTGGTCCATACCTCTCTCTTAGGATACCCACATGAATGCAACCTACAGGACAGGTATTACATGAGACCCGTCTTCCTAAGTATGTTTCAACAAATTTTTCCCCTGAGATTTCAACAGCTTTATCAAAGTGTCCATATAAAAAATTCCTTGTAGGAAGAGATTTCAATTCATTCAGTGGAAGCAAATTTTGCGGTGTTCCGAGAACATGGTATTTTTTCATAACTTCTGTATTAACACAAAGGTTCCAAATCTTCTTGTAAGTTTTAATATAGGCTCTACGATCGATTCCTGGTTGATCTAACGGTATATCCTTGTTACCACTAACAACGATTGCTTTAACTTTTTTAGAGCCCAAAACAGCTCCAGCTCCTAATCTACCAAAATGTCTTAGCGTATCAACCACGATATTGCTATAACGAACTTTATTTTCACCTGCTTGACCTATACGTATTATGCTTCGTTTTCCCGCATGTGCAGGAATTAATTCTCGTAATACACGTCCAACGGTTGATGTATACATCTGAGCTAGAGGTCCAGCTACTTTAATTTGGATATCATCATTAAGAATGGAAATAATGGACGGTTTTCTAGCTTTACCAGTTATAACTAGGGCACCAAGGTCTGCAAAACGAAGTGCTAATGACAATCTTCCTCCTGCATAAGATTCACCCAAATCATTATTGGTTGGAGATCTAAATAGTGATACTGTTTTTGAAATAATCGGATAAAAGGTAGACAAAGATCCAATAGCAAAGATAATGGCATTATCAGCTCCTAAGGGGTCAGCTTCAGTAGGTACATATTCATTCAGTAGATTTATACCAACACCAATTCCTCCTAACCATTTGCTAAACAGATTCGATCCGTCAATAAATTCATAGTTATTACTGGTTAGATCAATTCTCAATATTCTAGTGGGAATTACATTCATCTTGATCACCTAAAACCCGGGTCGTGGTTCCTCCATAATTAGTACACCCGTAGGACAGAATTTGACACACATACTGCACTGTCTACATACTATTGCTTTCTGAGTGTCCTCATCAATGTGTATAGCTCCAGGGATCGGACAGGTTTGAACGCATTCTTGATTACACTTAGAAGCATCGCAAATTGATCGATTAACTAGTACTCCTCCTCCTTTGATACGAAGACGAATAGCACCTTCAATAGGACATACTGGAACACATGGAGGATCTAAACACCCACGGCAAACAACTACTGCAAACCCCTCTCTTCCATAACCTCCTATTGTTTTTACTCCGATAGATGCTCTATCAATTGATAAAACTTTTTCATTTGTGCGAGCACACGCTAATACACATTGATAACACCCCACACATCGGTCCAAATAAGCAACTCGTAATCTCGTAGACATAACTTAACCAGCTGAAATAAATTTAGAGGGAAGTAGGAAATAGGGTAATTTAAATCATTATCTTAAAAAAATAACTTGCAGTCACGATTCAGATATCTTTAAGGTTTTATACAAGATTTAACCAAACAAAATCTCATAAGGTTTGAGTTTTTACCTAATAAATTGATAATTAATACAAAGAAATACAAATTGGTAAGTGAAATTAAGTCATTCCTAAGTCTTTTTGTCTCCAATTATACAATTGTTGATTTTGAGAGGCTTAATCTCTCCTCTCAGGGTAAGAACTAGAGAAAAACCAATTCCTTTATTTTCAAACACCTTGAAAAAGCGACATTTGGAACCTCCTTTTTTTGAAGTTTGAAAATGATGACATATAACCAACCTATACAAAATTTTTATATAAAAGTTGATGTAAATCTCATCATTCCCTCGTTTGGTAACGAGCGTTAATACAAAAAGTAGGCATTACTTTTTGCTCTACTCATCAAATGAATTTGGTAAAAAAAAAGTAGATGAGAGAATTTAACGGAATTTAGTTCCACATTCAGTGCAATGGCTGTGAGTGGGGTCGGTAGGGAGAGTTGCACCGCAGTTTGAACAGAATTTAGCAGAAGGAGGAGATAAAGTTGGAGTATAAGTATAAGGTTCGCCTCTCAAAGGCTTTTGTTCTTTACGAGCCTTGAGGTCGAAGTAAAGGAGAGTGGTTATAATACCACCAAGAGGGGTAATGAGGGAATCTGTAATAAACAAAATTAGTGTTCCAAGAATATAAGAAATCTGATCTCTACCATTGTAAAAAGTATCGAAGGGAATGATAATTCCTACAAATAGGCCAAGTACTACTTGAAAAATCAAAATAACGATAAAGGAGAAAAATATTACACCGAATGTGTGCCAACCATCACCTTGAACAAGGGATCTGGAACGGGTAAAACTACCAGTGGCAGACTCATCTTCTAAAACAATACAAACAGAAATAAGATAAAACCAAGTGAGGAAGATCAAACCAGGTATAATGAGGAAAATAAAACCAGCAACGAGTAACAAGCCAAAAAGGAAACTGGCAAGAATTAGGCGAGGTAGAACACGCATCACGCGTTGAAAAGCCTCAGAAAGAGTAGGGGCAAGTTGGTTGGAAGCAACGGGTTTAACCATAGTCACAATCATTCCAGTGGCAATGGCGTCGCTAATAAAAGCTAAACCAATCAAAATAAATGATGAAATAAAGAGATTTATTACCATCTCACCAAAGTCAATGGAGTTACCTGTTGCGATATCTTCTAAAAGTTCGTAGAAAGCTATATTCAAAAAGGAATTGATAAACCCAAAAACTATCCCAATAATTAGAAAAGGAATCCAAAAATTGATAAAGGCTTTGCCATAAATATTAAAGGCTTCTGAAACAATTTCAGTAATCCCTCGAGGGCGTTCAATAGGCCAGGTAGTCATAATACTTGTATCAGGTTGAATAGGCATAATATTCACTCTATCTTAAGATTTACATTTTTAGCATATATGGATATATTAGCTTTTTGATTTTATCAATCAGTATTAGAGTAGAAGTTTTGCAGAGACAATCAAAGAAAAACGAATAATTTACCCCTTAATAAATTTGGTTTTTTATCTCAACGAGTTTGACAAATTCCTCGTAAAATATCATCTTCATCCTTCTTTTGAAAAATTAGTTGAATGTGGACATGATTTTAGAGTTAGTCGAAGTTCCTTTCCCTTTAACACATCGACAAATATTATTGACTGATCTCAGTTACAAAGACATGTTAACAAATAAAAAATAAAATTTAAGAGAGGTAAGACTTACATTTTTCAGATTTCTCTTAAAAAATATCCGATTTCGGAACAATCATGATGAGATTGAACCAGTCTTAATAAAATCTCTTTTTGGGCAAGAAGAACCTTATACATTTTAGAAGAAGTATATTAGAGGTGAATTACCAAGGAATAGGTCTACGGTATAAAACCTTTCTAAAGTAAAGCACTTATCCCATCCTGTGAGAAGTTCATTTACATATTCGTCATAAAAGTCGAAATTTTGACTAATTATTGTCGCAAAATGTTGGAAAGAGTACTTCATAGAGTTCCTAAGTTAAGTGTATAAGTCACTTCATTTCAGTGTTCTAACATTTGTACAGGGTGAAAAGGCGGTTAACTTCGCTCTCTCATGGAAAAACTTAAGTAGGAGAAAATTCTTATAATAAAAGACTATTTTCTTGAAATAAAATCGGAATACTTCAGGCTTTAACTATTTAGGTCGGTTAAAATTTGAAATCTAATCTAATAATACTATTAATGCTAGGTTGTTGCCTTTTATCACTTCCAATTGGGAAGAAAACTAACTCAGAAGTTAATTCTATAGAATCTTTCTCTATTGAATCTGAAAATGAATGGCAAATTGCGTCACCACTAGTTGCTCCACCCATTCGCTTTCATTGCGGGCAAAATACAGCCTATGATTCCCAATCAGATAAAATTATTCTGTTTAGTGGACAATGGAATTTTGATCCCGCAGCGTGGGATGACTGTTGGGCATATGATTATAATACCGATACCTGGGAAGATTTAACTACTCCCCAGTTATACGACGGAGGTAGATGGATGAGCTCTCTTGCATACGATTCAGAATCAGATCGGATCATCAGGTTTGGAGGTAGTGATGAAGCATATCTGAATGGTGGGAAGAATGAGGGCCCTGGTGAGACATGGAGTTACAACTATGAAACAAATTCATGGATCAATATGAATCCTGCAGTAAGTCCTCCCGCCCGTGGGGGACATTCAATGACATACGATGTAGCAAACGATAGAATGATAGTCTATGGAGGATTTACTGCACCAAGTTATTATGATAATGAAACATTTTACCAAGATACGTGGGCCTATGATTATAATACTAATACTTGGACAAATATGAGTCCCTCGGTAAATCCTCCGCCCCTAGGAACTCATGGAGGTG
>JAEOTM010000097.1 GCA_016839815.1 Candidatus Hodarchaeota archaeon | reverse complement strand
CCACTTTCAAGCCTGCAATCACAAATGAAATGTTTGATGATTATTTCGAAACAATTCTTGGGTTGAAGAAAAAATATTCAGGTAAAATACAGGTGTTTGTTGGAATTGAAGTCGACACAAGTTCGATTATAGATTTTGATTCTCTTGGTGATTTCCCTTGGGATTTAATCCTTTTCGAGTATGTGTTCAATCAACCAGAGTGGGAAAAAATAGTCTCTAAAATTAGGCAGTTCTCACTTGATTACTCTACTTATAATGTCGGGTTTGCTCACACTCGATTTTCACGCTTAACACACGTGAAATTTGAAGAGATTATGACTTGGATACGAGAAAACAGCATTATTGTTGAATTAAACACCGGTTACCAAAATTTTTTGGACCCGTGGTTCAATTATTTAGATGAAGGCTACCTTTTTTCCATTGGTTCGGATGCTCATTCCTTACATCAACTTGGAAATACACAAGCAGCACTCAACTTCCTAAAGAATAGGAATATTCCGATAGACCGAGTCATTGAATTATAAAGTTTTATTCTTATCTCCTGATTAAATGGGTAAATTACTTATTTTAAGCGTAGATGAAGTGAATGTCTTTACTTTTCAATCTTGATACAATACTTGGCGACTTTTCTGATCAAATGAAGCAAACAGTTCGCTATGTTTATGCCCTTTCATTATTACCGAAACCAAAAGTAGGGTTTCATGCTTCAGATGCAGATGGAATTGTATCAGCCGTAATCCTCAAGAACCTAGCTCCCTATAGAAAATTTGTGTTTATCCCGTTAGGATATCAGGAATTGCGACATCCCGAGTTTGGAGCATTTTTGTCAAGTGTCGAATGGGAAGCTATTGCAGACCTTGCTCCTTTCCACTCAAAAAGAATTTCTCTCTATTGTGACCATCATCAAACTTCCAAGGATTTACCAAAAAACGCTGATTTAGTACTTTTTCAAGCAGGGGCCCCAAGTGCATCTTTTTTACTTGCTCAACATTATTATGCCCTTTTACCCGTAAAAATTCAAATATTAGCACAACTCACAGTTATTACGGATACTGCTGCATACACGACTCCTCCTCCTACCCAAATTCCTCAGGATATAGATCAAGCATCAGAGGAGGATCTTGCATGGCTTTTAGATGATTTATGTAGGACGGTTGAAACCCCAGAGGAGATCTTGACTTTGGTTCAGGATCTTTCTTCCCGACAACTCCATATTTGTGACCAACCTGAGTATCAGGAACGATTATACAAGTTGTATTCTCTCCGAAAAGAGAGCTTTAAGATTGCTGATAGTATCCCCGAAGCAGATGCAGTAGTTATTATTCAAGGGAAAAATAAAGTTTTGACCTCTTCGTTAGTCTACAGACTTTTTTTAAAGAATGTGAAGATTTCTTGTGTTCTTTATCCTGGAAAACGGTTTACGGGTCTTTCTTTCCGTGTAAACTCAACCATCTCAGACTCAATTCTTGATAATTATCGGGTTGATACATTAGCTTCGGAATTCTCAGGAGGAGGACATCCACGAGCAGCAGGTGGTCGAGCTGACTCTCTTCAGAATGCTCTCACCAAACTTAGTGAATGGATCACTGAGAAGAACCTATCTCTTCACGTATACGATTTACGAGCAAGATAGAATGAAGATCTCATTAAGGTGATAGCTTTTCTCTATTTCTGTAGGTATTGAAAGAAATTGATTTGAGGAAAAATATGGATATATCATCAGTAAAGACTATCTCTATGATCAAATAATAAAAAAATTATCTCTTTAGATCCATAAATAACCTGATTAGAACTAATGAGAAATTGGTCAAAATAATATTCTCTTAATTTCCGCATTATTGAGGTCTAGTACCGTAAAAAATATAATAGATATAGGTAATGGGATGAGATAAAATTTCGACGTTGTAATAAAAATCTTTACTAATAAAAATTACTTTTTTTTATCAAATTCTATTAAATCACCTGTTTTATCAATTTTGTAAGGCCCTAATTTTCCTGTAACCACTTCAATTGGAAAACGTTGTTGGTTTACCTTCAGTTTGTTTCGTATCGCTTGAGCTATATCGATTTTACAGTTACTTGCCATACTCAGGCAATAAATCATTACATCAGCAAGCTCATCTTCCAATGCGGTTTTTAACGTTATGTCTCTAGCTAAATTATCTAATGCTTCTTTATTTGTTACCCATTGGAATAACTCCATAATTTCCGCTGCTTCGATAGCGATCGACATAGCTAGGTTTTTCGGTGTATGATATTCTGTCCAATCTCGTTCACCAATAAACTTGGCAACTAAATCCGAAAGTTCTGTAATAGTTGTCTTTGTCATAAACTTTTACTCCTCTGAAATAATAATTTTAAATTTAATTTCATATTTCTTGATGTTAACGTATTCTAGACCATCTTCGGTGAATGCACCACTACTGGGTCTAACATACCTTAGAATAAGTGTATTAGAGGGCCAATCAATTCCAATTTCATCCCATTTATTGAGGAAATCACCGTATGCCAGAGATTTTAATGCAGAGGGAGCTCTCCGATTAAATTCGCCAGTAAATTTTCGATTTTTATTAAATGGTACGAATTCAGAGGGTTCCAATTGAATTTTGTCTTGAAAAACTTCCGTAATCTCATCATAAAAATATAGATTAGTTTTTTTTCCCTCTGGTTCATGAACTACGACAATAAACCATGGGAACGGAGTTATCCAACTTGTAAAGATATCTAAAGGAGTACCGGAAAATGGTATTCTTTTTTTAACCGTTCCATCTAGATCTACAACGTAAGGGCTCCAATTAGAGATTTGAGATTCATAACTAAGAGTTAAAACATCTGAACTATGAGGAGAACATAAAAGTGTTGTAGTATTTTGTAGAGGGGGAATTACGAATGTCTTCTTTGAAATTGAATAGAATTTCGTAATGATTTCAAGGTCAGTGGTTACATAATATAAACAAAGAATATCACTTTGATACCCCCAGGGAGCATAATAAGACCGAAGAAGCGAGGAATAATAGATAGGAAGAAAGAATTTCTGGTCTTCCAACAAATGAGAGTGGGTGATATCAACTTCTCCTTCAAATAAGGAGATTTTCCAAACATAATGAGACATACGGATCTCTTTAACCGAATGAAAGACAATAGAATATCGACCGTCCAGGCTTTTGAATTCCAATTTTTCTGGCATTGTTTCAAACGGTACTGACTTGGGATTTCCTAAAGGTTTTAATTTCAACATGGTGGAACTCTTCAGAAGGATATTATTAGCTATAAAAAAGTATATATCTTCCCCTGTTGAACTTTTTCTTATTGGATTTTAGTAAAAATGATAAAAAATCAGATATCTTCACAGAAAAGGGCTGAAACGCTTCTACATAACAAAATTAAAGCTTTATATGTTACTAACGAAAATGTGAAATCAGAAGTCTATCAAAAGATTAATACAAAGAATTTTCGTTTTGATGTATTTGATGATGAAAAATCAATGATTTATGAGATTCAACGAAGCAGTCTTGGGGGAAGATTTTCTCAAAAAATTCAAACATTGCTTGATTCGACCAACTACCAAATTAGAATTATCCATCCTATTGTCCATAAACAAAAAGTTACTCGACTAGATGGTGACAATAAAATCTCCACTTCTTATAGGAACTTTTATACTCATGTTTATCATTTTTTTGAACATTTGGTCCATTTCAAAGTTAGTTATCAAGAACGACTACAGTTTGATATTTTACTTGTATATGAGCATTTATTTAAACAATTTTCTGGTTATTATCAAAGAACCGGAAGACGTCGTTTTTATACCTCTGATCGTGATTTAGTTAGTATTGACCATGTAAAAAAAATACGTTGCAAAGAAGACTTTTACACTTTTTTACCGATCGATCTACCTACACACTTTACAAATCAAGATTTATTCAATTCTTTTACTTTTAAACGTAAATCCCGACGAAATTCTAGATTACCAGGGAAAATTACGTATTCATTGTGTCAACTAGGGCTTCTTGAACGTGTAGGAAAAAAACGAAATGCTCATGTATTTTCAAGACGAGATTAACTAATTCTCAAGATAGATCTTGAATTCTTCATTAATTTCAAGATCCTGTATCCCTGATTCAACAATCTGGTGATTTTTCAAGATTTTCATATAATATGAGAGCAAGGATTTATTATATCCAAGTTCAATACAAAGATCTTTTTGAGTTTTAACACTAGGAGAACTATTTAGTACATCTAATATTGCATAAATACGTTTATTTTGCAGAAGAGCGTACAAGATTCTTTCATTAGTAGAATACTCTTGATCACGTTCGAAATAGTGATTCGATTTTCCATAGGAGAATACTTCAATTTCATTTTCTTGGAGAAGGATACGCAACCAGTACTGAGTCGATCCCATAGCTAATCCAGATGCTCGTGATATTCCTCTTAATGAAATTCCTGGGTTCTGAGTGATAGTAAATTTTACTAGAGATCTATTATTTCCCCAATCTTTTTTATCTTTCGAGAAATGATCTAATTTCTTAATCTGAGATGTTAATATACCAACAAAAAGACAATTTAGCTCTTCAAAAATATCAAAAGAATTGAGAATGAAATCAAAAATTAATGTTGACTGATCTAAGCTCGAAATCGAAGTAATTGTCTCCTGATTACTACTACCAGATTGAAAAAGAAATCCGATATTAACTAGAGGTTGTGTACCGTAAGAGAAGCCAAGTTTTAGAGAAAACGACAGACAATCTTGGTTTGAGTTCGAGGTAGAATTGCTAATCGATGATGTATGAAAAATAGTGACACAAGAGTAGCTTATCATAAATATTAATACGAAAAGCGAAAGAGATTGCCAAACTTTTCTTCGAGAAATCGATTTCACCAACAATTCCTTACATGAATTTGCTCCTTTTATTTATTTCTCCAAGGGCAATCATTGGTTCAAAAATTGTACTAGGATTTCTGAACCCAATAACCATAACAGACTAGAGGATAGAGATTGTACCACAAAGGATTTATAAAAAATTAAATTTACTATCTTACAAAAAGCGCTGATCGAATTGACACAATCCCCTTCTGGACCAATAATTGAACTCACAGGAGTTAAAAAACAATTCAAAATAGGAAAAGAGAGAATTACGCTATTTGAAAACCTAGATTTCAAATGTAATGAGAAAGATTTTATCGTGTTCACAGGTCCAAGCGGATGTGGTAAGACAACCATCCTTCAAATGATTGCAGGATTAACACGAGTTGATGAGGGAACAGTTCGTGTCTTTGATCATGATTTAAGTGAATTTAATGAAGAATCTCTAGCTCTATTCCGTTCTTCTGGAATTGGCCTTGTTTTTCAGCTAGGTCACTTAATTGAAACATTAACAGTTCTTGAAAACATTCTACTCCCAGTCGAACTAGCCCAAAGAGATGATTTAAATTATGAAAAACGTGCATGGGAATTATTGGAAGAATTCTACATGTCCCATCGAGCACATTCTTTACCACGTATGATTAGTGGAGGAGAATATCAGCGTGCAGCATTTATTCGAGCATTAATCCTTGATCCAGAAATATTACTTGTCGATGAACCTACAGCAAATCAGGATGAAAGGACAAAACAAGCTATCTTCAACAAGCTAGCAAGCCTGAAAGGGCACAAGACTGTCATAGTGGTTACGCATTCTCGTGGTATTTTTCCCCAAGCTGATAGAATCTATATTCCAGACGAATGGAAATTACGTGAAGAACATGGGCTCTCTTAATATCGCGTGGAAGGACGTTACTAGGAAAAAAGAAAGGTCCTTTCTCTATATCTTTACTCATTCTTTACTTACAGCTACAGGCATCAATGTATTTCTTATATCGTCTGTTCTTCAGCTACAAGTGGCTGAAGCCACACAAATGTTCAATGGATCCATTATTAGCATTATGGATCTATATCTGAGTTTTTTACTTTTATTCGCACTACTCTCCTCTATTATATCTGCAAGTGTCTTAGCATCTTTACTTGCTGTCTCCAGGATGAAAGATTTAGCTGTTTTCCAATCCCTAGGGGGTACATTTAAGCAAATACAACGAATACCCATTGCAGAAATATTCATAATTACGACGATTGGAGGAATTTTGGGTATCATAGAGGGGTGCATTTTAGGTTTTTTTCTCCTATCAACCTTAGGTTTCCCAATTTTACAGATTTCAGGAATGGATCTTTTTTTGTTTTCTTTGGGTTTCTTAGTTTGTTCCGCAGTGGGAACTTATTTTGCTGGAGGATTTGTAATAAATGTCTTGATAAGGAGAAAATTTCGTGAAATCTTAGATAGTCAATATGTAGTCACTCCCACGAATCCAAATAAGGTTTGGGGGTTTTCTGCTAAAAAGAGAACTGCTTTTCGATTAGGGCATCTTTTACAGACTAGAGCTAGACTTGTTTCCCGTATCATGATTCTAGGTATTCTGGTCCTTACTCTTATCTCATCTTTCGGGATCTTAGGTGGATCAATAATTCAGAATACTGCGGATTCGTATGTGGAAAGGGGATATGGGGGAAAGGATATTATCGTTGTTACACCTTCTCCTGACTTTTCCGGGCTAATAAAGAAATGTTATGATCCCTATGAGAAGTTAACCTTTAATGCACCTCAATCTTTTTCTAATGAATTTATCCCGAATACTTTTATTGAAGATTTACCATCTGGTACAATTTTCGAGTCCAGACTACTTACTATTGGTACTATTCGTTTGTTGGAAGCTCTTCGAGAAGTTAATGATGTACTTACCTCAGTAAATAGTACGTTTAATTGTTATATATGGGGAATTGACTCATCATTCTCCAATATCTTCAATTATTATTCAGTTGGAAGCACATCCTCTTATCCCAAGGCGGAAACTATGTTTATGGCGGATGGGTACCATCAATTTGTAATTAGAGAAGGAGTGATGCAGGTAATTCCGAAAACAGTGAACGGTGAAGAAATTGATCTCCAGAGATTCCGAGTTGAGAAGGTTCTGATGGATCCATTCGCTAAGGGTTATTGTTCTTATCTACATATCAATGCCTTATCCAGTTTAAGTTGGTATATCAATAATTCTCAACGTAATATTGTGTTTATCAAGGATCCAAATGAAGTTATTTTAAATTTAATTCATGAATTTGACCTTAATTATTTTTCTCTAAGCTCTTATGAGAAAATTTACCGTTCTTTCAGCAATGATTTTTGGTTGATCTCAAATATCATCTTCCTCCCTGTTATTCTATCTATTGGCCTATCATTGGTCGCCTTCTCAAGTCTATACATCCTTGTTCTAGAAAAAGACCTTTATGTTATGCGAGTGCTAGGTGGAAGAGCTAAAGTAATGAGGAGAATAATAATCTGGATTAATATATTTGTTAGTCTCCAAGGGATATTTTCGGGCTTCTTATTAGGATTCAGTGCTTCTTATTCATTTTTAATCCCCCAACCAGCTCTCCCCTCGTTTTCTTCCTGGATTTTTCTCATTTTATCTTTCATTTTAATAGCCGTTCTTGTCGAAAGATATATTGTACGATTTATCAAATCTATGAGCTGAAACTCTTTAAAGTCTGGGAAATGATATCCACTTCTTCCCTTAATGGTTACTCTAAGTCATAGTAACCATTTACGTATTATAATCAGATGTAAACATATATATTCAAAACAGATTGATATATCTTTGAGATTTAGATGACCTTAATGGATTTAATTGCTCAATGGGTATCAGCACCTGAAGATCTTGATCTGAACCGTATATCTACGAAATATGATCCTACTCAATATCATTATCTTCTGGAAATAATTCGATACTGGAATCAACTAAATTTCATTACTCAGAAAACTCTTAGGTCTCTACCAAAGGATATCATAAGTCCTAACATCAGGATTGAAGAATATATTTACATAGTTTACAGGTACTTTTGGGAAGGAGCAAAATTTTTCGCTATAATCAAAGAGATTCAAAAAAAAGATAAGAAAAGGGATCATGAACCCTTACCCAAATTCTTTGAAAAATTAACTACTTTTAATTGGGAAATTGCCCTTCGAAATAAGTCAGAGAAGGAAAAAACGAGTATTAAATATGCTATTCCATCGTTCATAGTAGACACTTTGTTACCCATTATGGGGTATACAAACATAGCCAGAAATATTAAGGCAATGGATGAAAGAGCTAGAAAGGGGATTTTTTATTTCCGTGTAAATAGTAGAAGTATCCCAAAATCCCGATTACATGACCAAACCAAGGTAATTGGAGAAGAATTTAGAAGAATTGGGGTGGAAACTACTCCCGACGAGGATTTTCCAACTATACTGAAAGCTAATGTCAAACATAAGTCGATAATCCTTAGTAGTACAATCTTTCGAGAAAATGAAATGATTATACAGGATAAGGCTTCATATTCGGCCGTCCAACTACTTGATCCGCAACCTGACGACATCATTTGTGATTTGTGCGCAGCACCTGGTATAAAAACGAGCTTAATTGCTCATCAAACAGAAAATTCTGCGTATATTGTAGCAGGAGATTTTCATCAGAATCGAACTATTGAAATGACATCGCTACTTAATTCATTTAGTGTTACAAATACACGTACTATTCAGTATGATGGAATACACCCTCCATTGCCTAAAAATTCATTCGACAGAATTCTCTTGGATGCCCCTTGTACAGGGAGTGGAACTTTTACTTCAAATCCTGTTCTAAAATGGAGACAAAATCAACAATTTCTAAAACGACATATATTTCTCCAGGAAAGTCTTCTAAAAAGTGCTCTAAGTTTATTAAAGGTTGGAGGAATTCTTGTATATTCAACATGTAGCCTTTATCCTGAAGAGGGTGAATATCAAATCAAGAAAATTGAAAATCTTCCTCTAGATTTTCCAGAACCACCCCAGTGGTTGCCAGAGAGTTATCCCATTAATGATTCTTCCATAAGTGGGAGTGGAAGATTTTCCCCTGCAGACCATAATACTATAGGATTTTTTGTTTCCAAAATGGTTAAGAAAAAATGAGGATAAGAAACTCATTTCAAAGGTTTAGTGTGAATCCCACATTCCCCACCGCATTTACTTGTGCCTATCCATCGTCCTTCTCGTTCTAAACCTGTATCACTAATCAAGGAGGTACAGGGTTCACAACCAAGGCTTCTATACCCTCGGGCATAATAGGGGTGAACAGGAATTTCGTTAATAGCCATATAACGCCAAATATCTAGCTCAGTCCATTCTAAAATTGGATTGATCTTTATCAAACCCTCTTTTTCCTCTTTTTCAACATAATTTTTACGGGTGCGACCTTCAGTGTTACGTAATCCGCAAACCCAAGCATCAAGATCTTTTACTGCCTCCTTAGTAGGTTCCACTTTCAAAATATCACAGCATACATCTGGATTTTCCTTAGGAAGGTCCTCATCCACCTTCACATCCGACATATACACTTGGATATTGAGACTATATCTCTTAATCATTGCATCCATATACTCAAAAGTCTCTTTCGGCTTAAAGGGAGTCATAACAGCGAAAATTCTTACATTGGGATCTACTTGCTGTGCTAAATGTACAACAACCATACTATCTTTCCCAAAACTGCAAGCAACCGATATTTTTTCACCATATTCCTCAAGGGCGTTCGATATAACTTGTTTTGCTCTATCTACTTTATAGGGCAGAATATCCATAATTTTATTATTTTGACTTATCTCTGAATTAGGTAATGTTTTTTGTGATATTGTCATTTGAATTCTTACTCCTTTCCGAAGATATTTCATTTGATGCATTCATCTTATTTATCATTTATGGAAAAACACTTATCTAAAACGAAAAATAGTACTTGAATAATTATCTTATTTGATCACTCACTAACACATTATGAAAACTTAATAGAAAATAAAGCTTGTCAACCGATGAAATCTTCTTAAATTTACAGGTTTATTAAGAATTGCTGCGAAAGTCAAAGAGATTCACTTTAATAACAAAAAAGAGTAGAAGTAAATGAGATGAACAGTACCAAAAAATTTGCGTTAATTACTGTCTTGATATTCTTTACTCTTCATACTGAGAGTTTATCAATCGCTTCTAATGAAGATGAATCAGTTGATCCTGTTGGTGAATTTGGGGCATTTTTTATCTCTGATAATGAAGACCAGGATCTCTTACTCAAAAATTACTATCAAGCCGATGTGAAGGATATCAACTGGAGTTTAACTGTCAGAATTGATTCTAATTCCTCCTCAGCGGTCAAATTTACTCTATTTCATAACTCTCAAATATCAACTATTTCTGGAATCAGTGAATTTACCATAGAACCTGGTCAGAATCGTAGTGTAATGTACCTCCATGAGTATATCTACCGTTCTGTCGTATGTTCCTGTGAAGCGTCACCCATTAACTTCTATTTCGAATTATTAGATGCAACTAAAGAAGCAAGTGGTACCTTTGAATTCTTAAATACTGTATATGATTCTTTTCCCCCTCTAAACTCAGAAGATTCTTCAATCGAAGGAACAAATGAAAGTAATCACTTTAACAACCTAATTTCTCCTTCTACAACTGATATTAATACAGAAGCTAGATTAGATGGATTCACCTTGATTTTACTTTTATTAAATGTGATAGCTCTTTTTCCACTGGCGTTAAAAAGAAAAAATAAATGAAGAATCGCAAATTTGCGATTCAACGTTTTCTGGGTGGTTTTTATTCAGTGATGGGGGCATAAAGGTCCAAAACGAATGTTTTGAGATCAGTATTATGAGGATCAACATGATGCTCTAGCCATTGATGAGATTTAACAAGTTTGTATTTTGAATCTGACACACGATCAACTAATTTAATCCAAGTAGGAGTTATGTTTTCTACACCACTACAGCTCATAACGGCATAAAGTCCTCCGTCGAAATTTTTCACTTGCAATTCGTCATCAACTTCAAAATCATCGTTAATTGTTATCCAAAACTCATATCCATATAACGGTTGTTCTTTTGTTGGATCTGGATTATTAAAACCGTAGATTTGATGGATATCAGGCTGGTTGAATATCCCCTTAGGTTTTGCCCAGTTTTCTAACATGTTCCATGCTTCTTGTTCTGGTGATTCACTATCCTTTACGTGAAAGGAAATAACCCTCAATTCAGGGAGCTTTACTATCTTCAAAATTTCTTTTTCTTTACCCATTGTCATTACCTCTTGATTAACATAGGATCCAGTTTTTCCTATCAGTTTTAAAAGTTGCTCCAGTCGTTGTTGCTCTCTAAGTTTCGACTCAAGGTAGGTAAGGGCGATTTTCTCAAGTAGATCATCACCAAGCATTGTTATTTGATATAAACCTTTTTCCTGCTTTTCAATTAGCGATTTATCACTTAAAACACTTAAATGATTAGCTAAGGCACTTTTTTGGAGTTCTGTCCAAGCCATTAGTTCCCTAAATGTGACTGATGCACCTCCGACCATTTTTGTCAAGATTTCCAATCGTTTCGGATGGCCTAGGGTATTTATCAGATTACTAATTTCCACTTGAGCTTGGGACAAAAACTCTCTGAGTTTTTCTTTAGAGTCAAACGGTGACTGTGGGGCGACCATGGGGGTCTACATTCCTATTATTCTAAACTCTTGTTCCTTGAATATAAATATTTCTGGATTTAAGGTATTTTAAACCTCCTTCGGTGAAAAAAAGTGTGGAGGTCATGAACTTGTGGAAGTACTAAACATTAGGATTTTAACAGATTAAAGAGTTCCCCTCACTTAGAAAAAATTGGTTAAAACTTGCGAGAAAGCAGTAATCCTTTTCCTATTGGAAGAATTAGCGAATCAACCCGAGAATCAGCAAAAGTGTTCTTCAAGAACGGTTTAAGATCCTTCTCGTGACTTACACAGTTATCAGCGATAAATAATCCTCCTTTAACTAGATTTGGAATTACTAGCTCGTAACATTCAGCGTAATATTCCTTTTCTGAGTCCAAAAAACAAAATGAGATATTTTTTTCGTCCTTCAGATAATCTCTGGCGTCTCCAGAAATTAGTTCCACATATGAACTAACTCGTGCGAGAGAAAAAGTCTCTTTAGCTAGTTTTATTTTTTCGGGAAGGATTTCATAAGTTTTAACAGTTTTACCTAGATAGCGACAGGCAAGGATTATCCATAAAGTAGAATAACCTGCACTTGTCCCAATTTCAACGAATTCTCCTTCAGGAGCAGATGCTGCTAAAATTGTAAGAATTTTTCCTGATTCAGGCGGGATTTGACGTAAACGCTTTAACTTTGGAGTATCGTTTTGTCTATCTTCAGCATCTGCTTTTTCCAATTCATCCATGCGATTTCTAACTATACTAGGGATATTCTGAAACATATCTCATTCACAACCAGAAACAATTCAGATTTAAATTCTAGTAGAGCAAGTGTTTATTTCCTATATGTACATTTTCCAAGTACTTTTGTGCAATTTCATGACAACGTAGAACCTGTTTTCTGGGTGTAATTGGTAGATCAGATAAGAAAGAATCTGGATGAAAAATCAATAAAGAATACGGGATCGACTTATCTAAGGAAGAAAGAAAATTTGCAATATTCTCAACTTCTTTTTCATTTACATATCCAGGAATCAATAATGTAGCTGCGCTTAAGAGTGGATAATCTGGTCTGGAATCATAGAACTTCTCATAACACAATTTGAAATTCTGAAAAGACCGCTGATTTGACACTCCGCTAAAGACTTGTGATAATTCTGGTGAAGAATATTTAAGATCAAATTTGGCATTCCCCCCTGATTGTAACGAAAGTTTAACCGCACTCTGGACTAATTTCTCATTACCTGAGCCATTCCACTCCCAACAGATCCGTAAAAATTGCCTGGAACTATCAAGGTTTTTGAATGCTTTTCGAGCAGCTCTAAGAGCAAATGGAAGTTGAGGTTCGGGAGAACCTCCAAAAAAACAGACACATGATATTCTGGGGTTGGAATACACTTGGTTTAGAAATTTTTCAATAGAGTACTGTTCTGCAGTATCAATATTGCGATGTTGATCATTCTGACATCCTAAACAAGAAAAATTACATCCGTACAGAAACGCTGCAAGATTATAATAGCCAATTTCCGGTCCATCAGTATACTTATAGTGTGTCAGTTGTTCATTACTCCCCGCGGGACAAAAATACGTGTTACAACAATTGGTCGGTAGTGGATCTAGATATGTATGAAGGAAACTACCTTTACCAGCACGATTTCTGACCAAACCATCAGTATTGCTTCTAATCCCGCAATATCCCAATTTATCTTCATCAATTCTACATTGATTTGAACAAATGCTGCAGCGTATTTCAGAATTGTCAGGAACAGCTACAGGTAAGTTCCAGACTTCACGTGCAATAACATGCGAGGATTGAGATAGTTCTACAGAATAATCAAGATTTTTGTGTAGACACTCTGGACAAATCCCTATGAATCCAGAAAAGATTTCGGGTTTCTTCCCACAAATTTGGCAATTGGGATGCAGGTTTTTCATGATAAATGCCTTATAGTAATTATTCCTAGTGATTTCGCTTACCAACAAGAAGATAAATATAAAATCTATCTATAATACAGAGATTAGGAAGCTATATTAGCTTTCGGATTATATAAGGATGAAAACGGTGATTATAGAATGATTTACGGCTTTTTAAAGGAAGCAATTCATCGTCACTTTGACGAAACTGATGTTATTATTCAACAATTAACAGATGAAGTAATTCTGAAGGAACCCGTTAAATCTGGTCGTCCATTAGGAGAAATTGTACTACACATCATTCGTTCTCTTGAATATTACTCTCAGGGTCTAGCAAACGATGTTTGGGAACCTTTGATCTATACACTTGAGAAATATCCTACAGCAAACGACATGATCAGACTATATGCCGATGTGGTTATGAGAGTAAAATCGTATCTTACCTCTATTTCCCCAGAGTCATTAAATGAGGAGTATACCCAAGGTAATCGTTCTGCTACCAAAGCAGAGGTGTTATTAGAATTATTAGAACACAGTATTCAACATCGTGGTCAGCTTCTTGTTTACTACAGGTTACTCGGAATTGTACCCAAAGAAATTCCTTATATCATCTAGCTCTTAGTATTCTTACAAGATCAAGAAGTGAAACTCTCAGTGTATACTACAGAACTAAACACTGCTCGTAAAGATGTCAAAACCTGTTTAAAAATATGGACAGAAATTCTAACGGAAGTATTTTCGGGCCAAATAGAGGTAATATATGCAAAAGGCTCTGCAATAAAACCATGGGAATCAGCTATTGATTATGTCCCGATAATGAGTGATGTAGATATACATGTTCAGTTTGTGAACACTAATTCAAAGGATCCTATAAGATCTCTCCCCTTGGAGAAAGCATTGGGCCTATCGGAGAAGTATGAGACCCTTTTCTCTAGAAGAAGACCAGATCCAATCCACCTCCCACGCACACAGATTGTTAGTCTTAATCGACTTGTCCATGATCCTTCTTTTATTTTTCCGCGTGTAGAAGACATAGTATTATTATATGGTTGGTACGACCCTCATGAGGAAGTTCCAGCTGATTCTATAAGGAAAATCGATAAGGAAAAGGTTCTATCTGATATATTATATTTAGAAATGGTAACAGAATCAGTTTTTGATCGAACTGGTCTTGATTTTTGGTCCATGCTTCGTAGAATTAATTGGAGGATATCTCCAGCTCCTGTTAGATTATTAACTCAGATTTTATCGATTTCACCATATGAAATTTGGAATTGGAGTCGAACTAAAATTGTTAGAGAGTTAATCAATCAGGATTTTCCCTTATTAGCTCAGTCATATCAAGATTATTACATTTCAGGATGGAAATTATTCGTATCAGATTTTTTAGAATCTCATTATTATCGAGAACTCTTCTCTCATGGATTCACTATACTCACATCAATAAAATCGATCCTTAAGAGCTTCTAACTTAGCAAGTAATCGGAATATTTGACTATTAAAATTAAATATTTAAGTAGTCTTTACGATATTCATTCTATAGAAACTATTAAGATATTATTCCCATGAGAGTATGTTAGAACTTGGAGATATATGGAGAAAAACGGATACTCGAATAGATTCTCTGGTAACTCTTATTATAATTATGATTAATGGTAATACAACTAGTCTCTCGAATGTGGAAACAATGAGTATCTTCGAAATCAAGAGTGATCTGTATAAGGTCTGTCTTGTCGGTGATGGTGGAGTTGGAAAAACAGCGATTGTAGAGAGATTTTTAGGGAAAGGGTTTGCTTCCACTTATAATTTAACTATTGGTACAAATATTTGCACACATACCGTAGATGTTGATGGTAGTAAAGTTAAATTTCAAATTTGGGATCTAGCAGGACAACAACGCTTTGAATTTGTCCGATCCACGTTTTATCGCGGATCTCATGCTATTGTCATGGTTTTCGATGTTACTAACCCGGTCTCGTTGGCAAATTTAAGTGAATGGAAGATAGAAGTACTTCAAAACTTAGGGGACGCTCATCATGACATCCCCATTGTGCTTTTAGGAAATAAAAGTGATTTACAACAAAAATTGCTTATTGATCAGGATGCTATCTCTAATTTCAAAGACGAACTGCAGATGGAATTTCACGCAGATTCAACAGCTTTCATGTACACCAGTGCACTCTCAGGTATGAACGTTGAAGAAGCTTTCGAAGTATTAGGACTATTATTATTGAAAAAGAAAGATCCTGAAATCTATATTGATAAAACTTTAAACAAACTTGAATTTTCTGCTAATCTCTCGTCTACTAAACCCTCTAACGCATAAACCCATTATACTGACTTTTTTCCTACTAATCTCTTCCTTTTTTTTAATCTTAGAGGGTATTTCAGATAGTCCAGTTCAATCTTTCTCGTAGAAATCTACATTTTTCAGGAATAAGTCTCTCCCCAGATCTATAAACAAAAATTCCTCATAATAAAAATGAGGAAGCAGCTTCGTTGAAAGTCCCTGAATCAATAACGATAATAGCAAAAATACGGGAAATAGTTTTATTACACCGATATTTAACTTATTTCGATAAAAAATTTCAAGAAGAGGCATATACTCTGCTCACCTCTTCGATCATATCTGATGGTCCACTTCAACCTGGAATTGATTAGTTTATATATACATAAAAAGTTTTAAACAACTAATTCCGGTTTGTGTAAACATATCTAATCCTAAACTCTATTACATGTGTTTTGACTGTATCTATAGTGATGAATAATCCAATTACTTGTTTTGAAATTTTCTTATGAATCTCGAACCAAATAAATCAAAAAATCGTTCAAACTGAGAAAGTAAACGAAGATGGAATAGATGACGAAATATCGAATATTACTAGCTTATGCATCACATTTCGGATCTACTAGTGAGATTGCACAAGAAATTGCCGATGTAATTCGAAAAGAAGATTTAGAAGTTGATCTATTAGATTTAAAATCACAAGCAGAAACAGCGTCAGTAACAACCTACACAGGAGTCATTATAGGCTCAGGAATAAGAACGGCCAGTTGGGCTGAAGAAACACTTATTTTCATTAAAAGAAATATAGAAGTACTTAAAAATAAGCCGTTAGGTGTGTTTGTTAGCTCAGGTGAAGCCTCAAATCCTGATACATATGAAAAAGCTAAACATAAATATCTGTATCAGAAATTAGATGAACTTAAACTACTTGGGTCAAATGTTAGATATGAAGCATTTGGGGGTGTTTTTGACTTTTCATCCTCTAGTAATTATTCATTCTTAGAAAAAAAGATCCTTCAGAAAATTGCTGACTCTTCATCAAGTGGATTTGTCGTCAACGATGGTAAACTGAATGATTTTAGAAATTGGCAATTTATCCGAGAGTGGGCCACAGCTTTTGCCGATATGATTAATACTAATCAATTTAAAACCGAATCATTATCACAGATAGAAAAAAGTGTCTAAAAAAAAGCTTTCATAGAAAGAAGAAAGTCACCCTTCCCTTCTAAATTCTCTACTAATCAATAATGAGATTTACATCTTTACTAGAGAATGGTTTTCTACTAAGGAGCTTTTATCTGAAATTACAACATCCTCCATTACATCACCATTCTGAAGTTTGTCGATGATGTTCTCACCTTCGGTAACTCTACCAAAGATAGTATGAAGGCCATCCAGATGAGGTTGTTGAGCTCTAACAATGAAGAATTGCGACCCACCGGTATTTTTTCCTGCATGAGCCATGGAGAGTGATCCAAGCACATGTTTATGTTTTCCTTGATTTTTTTCAGTTTCACAAGGAATTGTATATCCAGGACCTCCCATACCTGTCCCTTGGGGACATCCACCTTGGGATACAAATCCAGGTATATTTCGATGGAACGTTAAACCATTGTAAAACCCATCTTCAGCAAGTGAGACAAAGTTCTTTACTGTATTAGTCACTTCATCAAAAAATTCGATTTTTATTGGACCGTATTTCGTTTTTATTGTAGCTATTGTCATTTCAATCACTTTAGCAACTTATGTCATCTATTAAGCTCTAATTTCTTTTTTTTTTCTCCGAATTAAGTATTTGTGCTTGCCTAATCTGCAATATTAAAGAAGGGTAGTATGGGGGATGGTTTACATTATCTTTCCTGTACCAAGTCCTTTAGAAGAGAGATTTCTAATGAATCGGAATGTTCGCTTAGCTTATATACAGACTGTTGCACAAAGTGTAAGCTTTGGAATAATTCAAACGGCTTTTTCAATCTTCATTACTCAAGGACTTGGACATAGTGAGTTTATTCTGGGAAATTTATTTACAGTCTCTGGAATCGCTTCAACCATCTTTGTCTTTCCTAGTGGTTTTTTTGCAGATCGATATCGAAGAGACATTTTAATTCGAATCTCTGTTCTCTTTGGGGTACTTGGCCAGGTTGTCCTCATTTACTCTACTCTATTCATCGCGCCTGCATCGAATACAATCAATTATCTTTTCATTAGCCAAATATGTGGGGGTTTGGGTTTTGGACTATCTGGTCCAGCGTCCCAGGCATTATTAGCTGATAGTATTGAACCAGGTCATAGAAGTAAGACTTTTGCGAATATGCATTTCGTTAACTTATTAGCAGCCGCATTAGGCCCATTTCTAGCAGCAGTACTCACACTTGTATTGGGTGATTCGTGGGAACTCAATGTTCTTCAGACCTTAATCGTAAGTGGAGCATTCTTTGCCATCTTTGCTAATTCAGTAATTTTCTTTGTATCTGATAAGTTTTCTCTTGAAAACAACCATCTTCGTGGACAGTCAAGAATTTCACAAGAAGCTAACAATGTAATTCAATCAAAAAGTTCATATAATAGTTTTGTTCCAATTATACTCGTTGTTTCGGGAGTGATTATTGGTTTTGGGGCAGGAGCAACGGTTGCTTTTTTTCCCGTTCTTTTTGCTGATCCAGAGATTGGATATAATTTAACACCTTTATTTACATACTCCATCGTAGGTGTAGGAAGTGTTATTACTGGATTGGCCGGATTAGGAGCTCAACGATTATCACGAATGATTGGCAGAGTTTTATCAATGTTCTTAGTTCAACTGTTAGCAATACTCTGTTTGTTAGGAATTGTAGTTAATCTTTATTTATACCAAAATAATCTGATTGGTGCCTCATTCTCTATTTTGATTTTGGCTGTCTTCTATATTAGTCGCAATGCCTTAATGAATGCTTCAGGGCCTGTAAGTAGAAGCTTAATCATGGATATAGTACCCACAAATGCTAGAGCAAGATGGAATAGTCTGGAAACCTTAGCTTGGGGAATGTTTTGGTCAGTGTCAGCAAGTATCGGAGGATGGGTAGTAGTAGATTTTGGATTCATCTACGTTTTTCTCTTTACTGCCACTCTATATACGATTGCCACATTCCTATTATTAGTTATTAAAAACAAAGCTCCATCTGAAGCTAAAGGTTTCTAAAGGAAAAAATTAGTGAACCTCTTCATCGAACGAATTATTCATCCTGCTGATCAGATTCGGTTTCTGATACTCAGACATATGCCTTTAGAACACAAGAGGTTCATATTCACTTACGAGTATTGAATTATAACTTTTTTTGATAACATTCGAGATTGATAATACTAGCTACTTTGATAAATAGATGAAACTCTGGTACCTTTTGGTTGTGTGAATAGTTGAGGTTAAAGAGAACAGTGGTCTACTTGTCTATTTTCTCTTTAATACTCACTTTTGGTTACTTTTTTTTACAGTTTTTACATTCAATCAACTTCTGGGAAAACATTGGCGTCTCTCCGGCTCCCGACCATGTTGAACCATTTTCAACAATTGGAATGGCATTTTTTACCCTTTTTCTTGTTTTGGGATGGAGTTTTATCCCTACAGTCTTAATTTGGAGAATAATTGGTCAGATTACTTCTCCTTCTCAATCTATTATCCGTCTGATACTTGAAATAATTCAATCTTGGATAGCCATTTCGATTTTTGAAACTATAGCTCTTTTGAATTATATGGTTTTTTTAAGATATATTTCTGGTTCAGGTTTTAATTTCTTCATTAATACTCAAGATATTTTTGAAATCGCTTGGATTAATCTTATCATTGTTTGTGTATTCTATACATTTATTGGTCTTCAAGCATATCGTAAAAACCTTGGTATTACTCGTTTTATTAGTAAAGTAGCATATGATATCATTCAAATAACTTTCCTCTCCCTCGAGGGAAGCTTAGTCCTATTACCGTACGGATTATTCGAATTCCTTATTGACATGAGTAATTATCCTATCCTTATACTCTCTGCACTTATTTATGGCTATAATGTATTCCTACTGGCATTTATTGGAGAAACAATGACTTGGATTGAAGAAAAAGTAAAAAAGGAAGAAGAAATATCTCAACGGAAAATAACAGTTAATATCGTATTTTTCAATACATCGATGGTTTTAGTTCCCCTAATGCTTTTCCCAACACTCTTTGTGGTTCCATTTTACATTCCTTTTCAATTTTCGATATCATGGATTACATTAATTATATGGATGCTTGTAATTTCCATTCCTGTTTCTGCTCTTTATCATTTCATAAAAATTATAACCATTGTAATATCAAAAGATGGTTTATCTAGGTTTAAAATAATGAAATATAAATTTGAAATGTTTTTGTCTGAACGAGGAACCATGTTTGAATATCCCACTCCTATAGATATATTCATCGGAGGAGAATTAACAGAAAAAATCGAATATCGGTGGGAAAAGGTCGCTATAAAGATGGCATGTGGTCAGTGTTTTCATGTATTTAGTTCTGAAACTTTGAAAAAGGGTTCTAATATCAAACCTATTCCATGTGCGTTTTGTGGTTCTTTGGCCACAACTCCAGTCTGGGAGTAAGAATTTTAGTACTCCTCACGATGAAGTAAAGATTCCATGTCCTTGCGTTCCGACTTTCTTGTATGATCAGGATAACCTAAAGCAACAATCGCAAGTACCCGCAATTTATTGGGTATATTGAGCATTTTTTTAATTTTATTCTCGATTTGTGGTTTATTAATTACTCCAGCCCAACAAGTACCTAAACCTAGTGAATGAGCCATAATCATGAATTGCATTGTGGCAAGAGCAGTGTCTGATTGATGGTAATCAGAATGAATGGTCGGATCAGTTAGTGGAATGAAAACTACTGGACTTTCGGAAACAAACTTTGCGTAAGGGTGAACTTCAGCCATTTTCTGACGAAATTTATTGTTGGTTACGATCATAAATTCCCATGGTTGTTTATTTGAGGCAGAAGGAGCCCATCGAGCTGCTTCAAGGCATTTCTGGATTTTATCTTCTTCTACTGGAGTCGATTTATATTTTCTAATACTTCGACGACTTTTTAATAATTCTAGTGTGTCCATTCTAGTTCCATCTCGTATTTATCTTTTTAACAACATATCAAAGCTGTGAGAGAGCAATAACCCAACAGGCTTTCAAAACTTCTAATGTTAACCTTTTATTTATAATGTTCTCTAATACGGGTAGTCTATGACTCTGGTATCAAACAACATTCCATTTTTGAAGTTCACGAAGAGAGACATTAGCACCACAAAGTATGATACCAATTGTGTTATATTGTGAGAGATCAAATTTGTTTTCGAGTAAAGCTGCCACAATACAAGAAGTAGCTGGTTCTACTAAGATCTTTTCCTCCTCCAAAAGGAATTTTAGGGCATCTAAAGCTTCTTGATCAGTTACAGTCTGCATATCGTTTACACTTACTTTTATTCGAGCTAGAGTATCCTCAGTTGTTTGTTGAGCACCTAATGTTTTAGCGATACTAGTAATTGCAGGCAATCGTTCAATTCTTCCTGAATTGAAACTTTGGGTAACAGCATCAGCTCCAACTGTTTCTACACCATTAATATGGACTTCAGGTTTCATTTGTTTAGCGATAACACCTACACCACTAATTAAGCCTCCTCCCCCAACTGATAGAAATATTGCATCGAGACCTGATTGCTCATTGAGCATCTCAATCGCAATCGTTCCCTGTCCACGAACTACTGCAGTATCATCAAAAGCATGAACATAAGGCAACTGCATTTCTTTCGCATACAATTGTGCTTTCTCATCAGCTTCATCCCAAGATGAGCCATAAAGCACAGGAGTACCTCCCCAAAACTTGATCATATCGATCGTTTCAGAAGTTGTATTTGTAGGAAGATACACAATAGCTGGGAGTTTAAGCTCATTACAGATATACGAGACAGCTAAACCATGATTACCTCCACTGGCGGTAACTACACCTTCTTGATTATTCTCTAGGGAAAGAATTTTTGAACATGCTCCTCTTACTTTGAAGGAGCGAGTCGGTTGAAGATATTCCAACTTACAATATATTTTTTTATTGAGTTTAGCCTCTAAAGCATGGCTTCGAATAATGGGACTTTTCAATATATATGGTCGAATACTTGAAAGAGTATTTTGTGCTTCCTGGAGAGTTAAACCTGTATAGATCTTTGATGCCATTATTCTCCCTATTTTGTATAATACTTTGATGCTAGGATTGCTGCTCCAAGTGCCCCATTCATTTGGGGCTCTTTGGGAATCTGTAATTTGGTTTCGAATTCCCGTTCTAATAAGGTTCTCACTGCAGGATTCAAAGCAACTCCTCCAGTTAGAGAAATTTCAGGCTCAGTTCCAACACGAGAAGCAAGGGCAACAATTTTATTAACAATAGACTCATGTATTCCAGCAACAATATCAGTGCGATTAGCTCCTTGGTTTATTCGTGAGATAACTTCTGATTCAGCAAAAACTGTACAAGTACTTGAAATCTTACTAGGTGTTGTTGAGTTTAAACCTAGTGATCCAAATTCCTCAATTGATACTTCTAGTGCATCAGCCATTACTTCTAAAAATCTCCCTGATCCAGCTGAACATTTATCATTCATCTCAAAATCCTGAACTTGCCCTTGATCATTAACACGAATCACTTTGGAGTCCTGTCCGCCAATATCAATTATCGTATGAATTGTTGGATCTGAATAATATGCTCCTACAGCATGACAGGTAATTTCAGTAATTGTTTTATCTGCACTCTCAACTAATTGACGCCCATACCCCGTCGATATAATATAATCTAATTTCTGTCCATCTATTTCATTTTCTGCATTTTTTATTAGATTTTGGGCTATACTAGTTGGTGAATATCCTACTTTCTGTATTTGAGAGAACCTTTTATCGAGAGTATCTTCCTTTAGTTCTAAAACTACAATTTTTGCGGTTAGAGAACCAATATCTATACCTGTCACTAATACCATTGGATTTCTCCTATCTTCAGAGATTGTACACGATCTATTCTATTATAATGATCGTATTAACAATAGATACACAGATCATTTGCACGAATATGCTTAGAACAATACCACTTCTGACAATTATTACACTGCCGATAGGTGGTATAATAATCTGTTTGGTTATTTGATTGATCAAGAGCTTGGCGAAGGGAGGAAACCATTTTGTCACTCTCTATATTGGATATAATTAATTCATCCAATTCATAGAGAAAAGAAAAAGATTCCAATGAGGCAAATTGGTCTGAACTAGTTATTTCTTTCAATTTAGAAAGTAATATATCAATGGTTGACATTTCTTCTTTATCTAATTGCTCCCATCCCTCTGGAAAACCCTCAATGAGATTTAAAACCTGTGAAAAATATATAATTCTACGCCAGCCAATAGCATCATCATATTTATAGAGGAAATTTTTACACAAAGCATGATTACACTTAAACACCAATGAAATTTTATCTATAGCTTTATTATATTTGATATTGCTTGGGGAAGGTATCAATTTCAATAATATTCGATAAGAATTTAGTAAATCTGAATATAATTTTTTCGCAGAGGTGGCAATTGACGATCGTTGATTAATAAATTTCTCAATTTGTCGATCAAGTCTTTCTTTCAATTCTTGTACGAAATCCACATTATCTTGATTTTCTGTCACCTGATCTTGAAGCATGGTTATAGTCATTACTGACCTTTCTAATTGATTTGCTAATATTCTCAAATCCCCAGACTGTAGAAATAATGAGTCTGTATCAGATAACGATTGTAGGACTTGGAATTCAGACAAAGCTTCAGAAATAACCTCTGTCTCTGCAATTTGTTGCACAATAGGTAACTGGGCCAAAAAAGGATCTAGCGGGAGAAATAAATCATTAACCTGTTGTTGAACATTCTGAATAGTGAGTATATCAGTCTCTGATTGTATTTTTTGAGATTGGATGACAAGAATTTCTTTACCAGAATGCTTTTCTCTCCCTATCCTTCCAATGATAGCACTATTACTAATCAAATATTCAAGTGCCATATGTAATACTTCTGCTGGTAACTTCATACGCTTCCGTAAATATCCTATTGAGATCTCATTAGCGCCAAAATTACGGGAAACACTCATAATTTCATTTACCAAGGAATCAAGAGTTTCTGTATCAAAAATATTTAAACTCTGCATTTCTTCCTCTGTTATCTCCCCTACATTTTCCTCTCGTAACTCTGATAGTATTTTTTCCCTTTCTGGATTTTTTATTTCTGGAACATATGCACTAAAAAGTACAGGATCCGATATATTGGCATAAATCATTTGTAATTTTTCATCAACATTAGGAGACTGATCAGATACTCTCTGAGTTGTAGCAAAGGCCAAATCACGACTTGGGTTAAAGGTAACGTTTAGTTGCAGATTTTCATTTCCGTGAACAATACAGGAAGAAACTCCTCCAGCAGCTACCTCCATATCTATACGTTCAACTAAGGTTAATAAAGATGTTATTGATATAGCAAACATATATTCATCAATTTGTTGAGTTTCAGACATAACCCAGATAGGGTAACCTTCGGAAGCAACTAAGCCAGCTGTTTCAAATTCAATCTTATACCCAGACTCTATGATGTGTTTCATAAAGATTTTCATAAACTCGTTTGTATCAAAATTGATTTCATGTATCAATGTGAGATAGACTTTCGGAAAGGGTGTCAATAATTTGATTGATATTGCACGAGTGCGTCCTGAAAGTGTTAAGGTCTTCCATCCCGATAGCTGAAGTTCATTTGTCAAAATTTGTGTAAGAATCGCCCATGTTTGATCAAATATCGATAAGTATTTCTTATCTATCCTTGTTTTATTCACGAAAAAATTTGATTTATCATCTTCTATCGAATATAAAAAGGCCGAATCTAAGGGAAAATCCGAAACCTCAACCATTGTATGGTCGATGGCTGTTTTGAGGAGATCAAACCATTCAATAGGATTATTCACTACATCCACCAATTTACATCTGTACTTTCAGACTATTTGTGAGTTTTTCAGCTAATAAATTAGCACTACCACTAGGTTCAGTAATCACAAGAGTTATCACCTTTTCTGCAATCGAAATAGCAATATCTCGTGATTCTCCCTGAACATGGATTAATCGAACCTTTTCCTGACTGAGGGTGGATAGAGTGCGGTCACCCAATGAGGTACTAGCACCAACAAGTGCAGCATAACGATTGGTAATACTTCCATCTGTGATCTCTTCTATCCCAGATTCTCCCCGCGAAAGAAGTACAATCGGTAATCCTTCAGGAGTTGTTAAGGAAATCATTAAAACTTGAGAATTCTGTTCGAAAACTTCATTCAGAACAGAGCGGAAACCTTCAGTTGAATCGTACAAGACAAAACCTCAAACATCTCTTCGAAAAGGTAAATACACATCTTATTAAAATATTCTGACCTCGTAATTATTGATGTATTTGAATTGAAATTTCATTTTTTATAGAGTAAATAAAATTCTATTTGAATTTTCTTTCTAAAAGGTGTATAAAATTGTCCTCTATTTTCTCTAGCTTATGGCAAGCTCGTGGATTAAAATTTCGGCTTCTTGCTGTGATGTTTGTAGTCACTGTTGTACCACTAACATTACTAATGACAGTATATAGTTTTTCCATAAATAACGTCATTGATACAATAAAAAATGAATTTAGTGAAAATATTGCCGTAGGAGAGTTTGTAGAGTCCGAATTTGTTAGAATGATGTGGGTCTCAGGTTTTACCTATCTTATTGGGTTAATTGGAGGAGCTCTTGTTGTTTACTTCTATAGTCGATCTTTAGCTAGCCCACTTGTTGATCTAGCGGAATCTGCTGCTGAAATTGCCAACAATGAACTCTCATTAGAGAAATATAAAAGTTTAGAAAACCCTCGTGGAGATGAGATTGGAAGAGTCCAGACTTCCTTCTTATTAGCAATAAATAATCTTCGTAATATCATCGCTACAAATCAAGGAGCAGCAACAAATCTCGCAACATCCACAGAAGAGATTGCAGCAACTGCAGAAGAGGTTAGTGCACTAACTGAAGAAATAGCTGCAACAATTCAAGCAATTTCTTTAGGAGCGTCAAAACAAACTGAATTAGTTTCAAATGGTTTGAACAATCTGGATGAAATGGCAAAATTCGTCGATACAGCATTAGTGAATATAAGTAAGACTCTAGAAGTAATAGAAGAAATCGCTAATCAAACAAATTTACTCGCCATTAACGCTGCAATCGAAGCAGCACGAGCTGGAGAGTTTGGGAAAGGTTTTGACGTCGTAGCTGACAATGTTAGACGTTTATCAGAAGAAACAAGAATAAATGCTGTTGATATCTCTCATATAACCTTGGAAATCACTTCTCAAATAAAAATATCAACCGCAAATCTTCGGGCTCACCTTCAAGAGCTAGCTGCTCAAGCTGAGGAGTATAGCGCCTCTAGTGAAGAGGTAGCTGCGAGTACTGAGGAACAATCCAGTGCTGTTGGACAATTGACCTCTTCTTTACAAGAACTTTCTGATTTAAGTACAAAAATGCTAGGAGCAATTGATCAATTCAAGCTTGAATAACTAATAAAGCTAAATAGAGAAAGGCTTTGAGATAGTTCAATAAGGAAAAAATTACTGCTGTATTACCCTAATAAGAGAGTGAAATTTCCATAAAAGATTAATAGCAAATTTATTCCACCTATAGTTGTCACAAAGAGGGAGATTTGAAAGCAGGTGATTTAAATCAATTCTTATAATTTAGTATGTGTGTCCTGTGGACGAGTCATTGAAGATAATTATAATTTTTCCTGTTCGTGCAGGAATCCAAGTTTTTTACGGACAAATTATTCGAAAACCAAGTTTAATCCGACAAATGAGAATACTCTATGGCGATTCAAGAATTGGTTACCCGTTAATAACCCTCCAACCAAGTCAGATGATGGAAAAACAGTCGTTTATAAAAGTAAGGGACTATGTAAAGAATTAGGGTTAAAACAACTTTACATTGCCTTTAATGGTTATTGGCCTGAAAAGGAAGCAAAAATTTTTACAGGAACTTTTAAGGGATTAGAAGCTCCACCCACCATTATTCGAGCAAAGGAAAAGGGAATTAAGGAGATATTAATTGCTACTGCTGGCAATACAGGTAGAGCATTTGCAGAGGCAACAGTTAATCACAATTTTGATATTGTCATTGTAGCCCCGCAATCAGCTCGTAATCGTCTTTGGACCGTTGGGGATATATCTGAAAATTCGGTGAAACTCATTACTATGAAATCAGGGAACGATTATACGGATGCAATCAACTTAGGGGCAAAGATATCAGATGAATTAGGAGTGGAGACAGAAGGGGGAGCTAAGAATGTGGCACGAAGAGATGGAATGGGAACTTGCTTTTTGGAGGGTATTAATGTAATCGGTGAAATTCCAAGACATTATTTTCAAGCAATTGGTAGTGGAACTGGAGGGATTGCCGCTTGGGAAGCAGCTAAAAGGGTGATCACCGATGGTAGATTTGGAAAAAATCTACCTGTATTACACTTATCCCAAAATAAAAGATTTGCTCCAATGGTTACAGCCTGGACTAATCGACGTGACAAAATTATTGAGGAGGATCTCAGCTTACCATCTAAGGACATGGTAACCTTATTTGCAGAAGTTTTGGCAAATAGAACACCACCATACTCTATTAGTGGAGGAGTTTATGATGCTTTATCTGAAACTAATGGAAACATGTACAGTGTTTCAGAAGTAGAGGCACAGTCAGCTATGAAATTAATGGCAGATACAGAAGAAATTGATATCATTCCTCCTGCAGCAATCGCGATCGCATCTTTAATCCAAGCAGTTGACTGTAAAAATATTAATAGTAACGAAACGATATTATTGAATATAACTGGAGGGGGTCATAAACGGTTAAATGAGAATTTCGACCTGAAACCAATTCAACCCATCCTAGAAGTACCCGATAGTAATTTTTCGTCAGAAAAAATTCAGGAAGCATTAAACTGACCTATTTTATCTAAAATGCCATAAAGTATAAGTATTTCCTGACCCCGAATGAATTGCTGATTCTTTTTTTATTCGTTGATCCTTAACGAGAGATTCTAATATGTCTAGAAGTGCATCACTATTGATATCGAGTCCCTTTGTGCTTAGTGTCTGGAGAATTCTGGTTTTAGATATTTTTTGATTATTAAACTGATCTAGTAATAGCTTTTCGATTTCTTCCGATTTGATTCCAGAACCCTCAGGTTGGAATGATTTTGGATCGCTTTTGATTTGTTTATTCAGTTTACGTCCTTCTATTAGGTATACTGACAGATAAGCAGCCAATAACGCGGCTATGCCATCACAAGGAATTCTGATTGCCTTTCCATAAGAGATTTGGCCCTCTTCGTTCTTCCTAGCTTCTTGAATTTCAATTGTAGACCGTTTCATTCCCCATTGAGGATGTTCAGCAGGTCCCCACAACTTTATGTTAATACTGCGTTGCTTAGACACCTGAATTTTTTCAAATTTTATTGGGCCAGAAGTTGAGTGACTAGTCAAGAGATTTCACCAAGTTAATCACTGATTATTTCTCATATAAGGGTAATTAAGGGTAAAATTGAAGATAAATTTTTATTATTTTTCCTTTAAGTAAATTCTGTACGGAAAAGAGAAGAAAAGGTGTAGAATTATGCTTGAGAGAGGGAATGAACCGAGTTCCGACAGAGCAATCTTATAATAGATACAAAGGATTAAGAATGAATGCAGTTTTCATCATTTTTTAATAAGAAAATTTCGACTTAAAGCAGAGAGAAGAATTGAGGGTATTCTGTATATGAGAGACTTTTCGGAAGATAACAATTCAGAAAATGATTATCTAAAGAAAAGTATACAACAAGGGAAACGGTTAGTTACAGCGACTAAATTACGCAAGTTACAGTCTGAATTAAAAGATATTAAATCTCACACACACAGATCAATTCAAGTACAGACTCGAAAACTCAATCAATTTTCATGGAAAAAGAAGATTAAGCAAAGAGGAGCTGGAATCAAACTTTCTTGGGGATTAGCTCGACGAAATGTTACCAGATCAAAATATAGAACCTTTCTCCTAGTTTTAGGCATTTTGTTAACTGTAGCTCTTGAAACAGGGATTGTGATTTCGGTTGACACTCTTTACGACGATTTTGTATTTGACCATCGAAATCAAAACTTCACAGACATTACAGTCCACCCTGTACGATGGCAAAATCTCACAACTATGACACGAATGACAGAAAAAATCGCTAGAGTCTCGGGTGTTGTAAAAGCAAGTCCTGTATTTTATGCACGAGTGAGTAGCTTATTTGGAGGTACTGTAAGAAGAAGTAACATATTAATTTATGGTATTGATTCAAGAACACATCCAGATTTCCGTCAAATCAATATTACTCAGGGTAAACTTAGTTTAAAAGATAATCGAATAATTATTTCAGAATCATTATTTAATCAGGGTGGTCTGGTTATTGGAGATAGTATTAATCTCAATGATTTAAGACCAGAGTTCAAATCGCAAGAAGTTACTCTTGGAGGTGTAATGAGTGATGAACCCTTTTTCGGAAATAAGATTGGTTTTGCCTTTATTCTTTTAGATTTAGACCTTCTTTATGACATAGTGGACGAAAATCAGCTTTTTTCTATATTATCAAGTGAAATAGATATACAAATCAATAATCTAGTGAATATTAAAAAGATTAGTGAGAACATCAAAGATGTCGTGGGCATAGATTATTATGTATTCTCAGAAAAAGACATTTCAGAAATTGAGGCGTCAGGGATCCGAGCTTATCAGACTGCAATGAATTTAGTAATCATGGCATCATTTGTTGTGGAATTTTTGTTTATTACAAACGTTTTAGCAATTTCAATTAGAGATCGATCAAAAGAATTCGGTATTTTGCGTGCCGTGGGAGGAAAAGCCTACCAACTAATTGAATCAGTGGCTTTGGAAATACTAATCTATTCCGCGATCGGATGTACTATAGGAGTAATGGTTGGAATCGCATTTTCCAACGTTCTTGTGGGGATTATGGATGATTATTATGTGGGCGTTGAGTTTCAGCAAGTCTCTATTCACACTACCTCGATTATTGTAACTTATCTATCAGGAGTACTAGTAGCATTAATTTCAGGTCTTTATCCAATTTTTCTGGCTATTTCTATGCCTATAGTACAAAATATTCATTCTAGAATGCGAAGTGGATCCTCTTTCGGAGGATTAACGATTTCTTGGAAATATAATATTGTAACAGGTGCTCTTCTTGCTCTTGTTGGATTCATCTTACAATATTATGTAGGCCCTTCACGTTTCCTAGATTTTGAGATTTTATCGATCCATTTTCTTGCTGTTATGTTGATATTTATAGGAACCGTATTGTTGGAGATAGGAATTCTGGTATTCCTACCCAAAATTGCAATGAAAGCTCTAATTGGATTCAGTTTCATAACACGCACGATTTCAACCCGTAATATAGCCCGTGAGTTTCAGAAGTCTCTATTTACAATAATGACTTCTGCATTAGCATTAGCTTTCATTATCGTTGTAGGGTTAATTAGTGCTGCTGTTGTTTCTGGTGTACCAGCCTATTATGAAAATCAATGGGGTGCAATAGACTTAGTAGCTGAAACTAGAGATGCAGAACCTCTTCCTACTAATGCTACAGATCGTATTGATAACATTCTACATGTAAATAAAAGTTCTTTTATACAGGAGGTAAGGACGGAAATAGGGGATGTATCTAGTTATGCATTTGGAGTCGATCCAGCCAAATACGCTTATTTTAGTGAACCCACAATAGATAGTATTTCTACAATGGATCCATATATTATGCTCAATCAGTCGAATGTAAATCAAACATTTGGTGTTATTTCTCATTTACTCTATCAAAGACTCCATGAACCTTTGGGATCTAATATTACATTAAAAATTGCAGACAATTCAACCGTTAATATAACTTTAGCTGCCGTAATCAAAGCAAATGTATTTCTAGGAAACGGAGAATATTTGTACATCCCTACTGCACACTTCCGTGAATTCTTCAACACGACTATGGCCAAATGGTTCCTCTGTGATGTGAATGATGAGAGATTTTCAAGTGTGAAGAGAAGTCTTGAACTTATGTACCCTGAATTTAAAGAGGATGGGATTATACCAATAACATTTTTCTCTGAAATGATGAAAAAAAGCTTGATTTTTCAATCTGCAATTTTTCAAGTCCTTTTTATTGAATCATTTATCCTAGCTGCGATAGCACAATTTGTCTGCATTTTAGTTTCGACTTTACGAATGGAACGTGAAATCGGTATCATGCGTAGCTTAGGATTGAACCGCAGAGGGGTTTTTGGAATTTTTATGACGGAGTCCATTGCTCTCGGAGCTTCCGCATTGATTGTTGGATTATTAGATGGAGTTATTGGTGCAATTCTCTTAGCTGATTATATCTCTGAATCCATCCCTATCAATGTTTCTTTTCCCGTAACTGATATCATTATTTGGATGAGTTTTTCGTTTCTAATTACCATATTTAGTACGATTCTACCATCTTTCCGATCTAGTCGAAAGAATATTGTAGCAACCATTTCTGGACGTCCAATGGTTAAAGGATATAAAGAAAAAGATCCATATCGATCGAGTACAGATTATAGAGCGGTATATTCACAAAAACCTGGATTAAGCAGCTCCTCTAATCCAATAAATCAAAATTCTCATTTTATTAGTCCATTCCTCACAGGAAGAACTACCACATCATATGAACAGAGAAAATTGCTTGAGGGTATATCTAAAAGTGGGATTTTTCGATTTATTAGGAATAATACACTCCCTCTCCAAACGGTTTTTCTATTATTAATGGCTATCATCACATTTAATTACATAATGGATGTGTCAATAGTTATTCGGGGGTTGAATACCTTTGATACTGCAGTTAGAGGATTTATTCAATTTTCGGAAATTTTGGGCCCTCAACAACCTTCTTCCTTTATGATTTTTAATCCATTACTAGCAATTGTCGGTATGGCGTTGATAACTCCTATAGTTTATTATCTCACCCATAAAGAAGCTCCCGAATCTTTCATCTACTCTATCCTTTCTAGTCTGTTTTGGGCTTGTGTAGGAATATGTACACTTGCATTTTCTTTATTAACAGCGGTTCTCACACTAATCGTCTTATTTATCCCCGTTCATGAAAGAAATCAAGATTTTTGGTATCCAGGTGCAGATTTCCCCCTCAATCTCTTTATGTTTATCTCATTTCTTTTAGTGGGAGTTTTTATTCTGTATCTTTTCCAAAAATTTTGGTATTTCATGATTATTAGAGGAATTGAATCGGAACTGTCCTTCCAGGAACATTTTTACCTTTTGAAATCATATGGATCAGGGGGTGCTTTTGGTTTCATTCTTCTCATCCTAGGTCATATTCTATTCCAAACAGTCTTATATTCGATCTTTGGACCATTTCCTATTTCTGATTGGATCTACAGGGATTATTCTGCTTCTGTTCCCCTCGAACCCACAGAATTTTTAATTTATTCAATATATGAGGTGGGAATTTACCTTTTACTGATAATCTATCCAATAGTATACTTCAGTAAGACTGTGAATGAAGCAACCATGAGAGGATTTCATTCTGAACCCCGTGAAGTTAAAACAATACCCATAGAGATGATTATCAGAAGTCAAAACCTAGCAAAGAACATTCTTCATAATCATGTCCGAGGAATTTCAATAAACCATGATGGGATTCATGTGTTTAGTGAGGTAATAGACGGTCATAAACTCTTATTCTTTCAGGAAGAGAGTAGTAGTGTTCCAGTAGCAATGAATTACTCCTTAAAATTTCCGAAAGAGTATGTTCCCTTATCCACAAATCACTTAACAGAGATTAAAATTCCGAATGCTGACCAAATTGAGCTTTTTATAAAAATCGTTAGTGAATTGAAATTTACGGAAAAATTGGAGGGATAAACAAGCAGTGAGCCTATTAAATCCGGATTTTTATCTTGATATTAACATCATTCAAGAAATATCCAGTCTTGATGGTTTATCAGAGTGACTAACCTCAAATATCGCTAGGAAATTGGTGTAAATCAGTTGAACCTGATTGGAAACGACCCAAAATAAAGAAAACCAGAATGAAATCAAACCATACCTATTTCTACTTCTAGCCACTGTATTTTGGGGAGGAAGTTGGCCTATTGGTAGATGGTTAGTATCTGAAGATGTAGGGGGAGATACAATTCCTCCTTTGATGATTGCAATTGTTAGATACTTTATAGTAATCCTTGTTTTCTTTGTTTTATTATACTGGCGAGAAGGAACACTACATTCTTCAATCCTTATCGATCACTGGCAACCAATAGCATTAATGGGATTCACCTCTGTAACTGTTTACCAGATTGGTTACTTATATGGAGAATATTTTACTGCTGCAAGCGATGCAAGTTTGATTGTCGCAACTAATCCTATCTGGGTCTTTATCTTATCGGGACTGATTCTTGGGGAAGGCTTTAGTCGGAAAAAGGCAAGAGGAATATTCCTATCATTCCTTGGAGTTGCCCTTGTTGCTGCATTCTCACCCAATGAAGATGCTCCAAATCCGTTATTAGGGGATCTATTCATCCTTTTTGCGGCATTAGGTTATGCAATCTACACAATCATATATCGCTATTACATGAATGGCTTTGATGATCCCTCTGATAGACCCTCTTCACTTTTTGTGATTACTTGGGTATCTTTCCTTGGTTTTCTCCTCACAACTCCTATCGCATTAATCCTAAATCCTGAATATTTAAATCCTCTTCAATATTTCACAATTCCTAATCGAGTATGGATTGGAACAGCCTATCTTTCTTTTTTATCAACGGTTGGTGCTTATTGGCTTTATTTAGAAGCAGTAAAGCGACTAAATGCCAGTAGAGCAGCCATATTTATAAATTTAGTTCCAGTTTGGGGGGTTATACTCTCAGTTATATTTCTTAAAGAATTGTTTGATCCACTTATTCATATTTCAGCTTTTTTATTAATATCTAGAGGAATTTACTTAGTAAATCGGAATCAAAATGAGTGATCGAACAATAAACAGAATTTGGACGGAGTAGGTATGATTATTCGTGATTTTCAATAGGCAAAGTTGAAATCTAGATGTTTTTAGAAGAAGCAAAATCTCGCCATTATGATGTCAGATGGCTGAATATGAATTTCTACTTCAAATAGGGTTAATCTTAACTATTGGTGTAATAGGATCAAATTTCTTAAAGAAATTAAATTTCCCAGAAATACTTGGATTCCTTTTAGTAGGAGTATTGCTTAATCTGTTCTTTTTAGTAACTGAGAATAAAGTTAATTTTGCAGATCTCTTAGATATAGTAGTAGCTGTCACCTTAGGATTTATTGGATTCAATCTGGGTTCAGAAATCGATTGGAATACGATCAAGAACTTGTCTACAAAAATTGTCGTTATTTTGTTATTTGAATCACTTTTGACATTTATAGCGGTAACAATAGTAGTTTATGCTTTGGATTTTCCTTTTCATGTGGCATTGGTATTCGGTGCACTGGCATCAGCAACAGCACCTGCAGGAACTGCTGCAATATTTTGGGAGAATCATTGTATAGGCCCACTAACAACCGCGACAATGTTTATTCTTGCTTTAGATGACATCGTGGCAATAATTCTAACCGATCTAGCAATGGATTATACTTCAATTGTGTATAGTGGTCATAAAGTCAATCTTCCAGAATTATTCTTACCTATAGTTTTTGATTTATCAGCCTCGTTCTTGTTAGGATTTATGTCAGGAATATTAATTGTGTATGCTTTAAACCGAGTAGAGGATCATGGTAAATTTATAAGTCTTGTTGTGGGTTCTATCTTCATCTGCATTGGTGCTGCAAGCATTTTACATATTTCATATATTTTACCCACAATGATATTTGGAATAACTGTAGCTAGTCTATGTAAAAAACCCGATATTGATTATCCAACAAAGAAAGCCCTACAAGAAGTGCTAGGGCTATCCTCACCCAAGATAATGGAAATAATTTATGATAGAAAGAAAAATGGTGAGCTGAAGACTGAACCTCACCAAATATTTCATGAAGTTTTCCGTCTTTCTACTCCCGTTATTGCTCTATTCTTTATCCTTATTGGCGTAAGCCTCGATCTAACTTCGTTAATGGAAATTGGATTAGTAGGAATAGTCTACATGGTTGTACGGACCTTAGCAAAAAGTGGAGGAGCATATTTTGGAGGAGTTATAGCCCAAGCTTCCCCAGTTGTTCAAAAATACATAGGATTCTGTCTTTTATCTCAGGCTGGTGTAGCTCTTGGACTAGCAGTCATCATCTCAGAACATTATGCCCAATTTGGAGCTGAAGCAGGGTTGTTAGGGGTTTTTATACTGAATACAATTACTGCTAGCACTATAATATTTCAAATATTCGGTCCTATGGCAATCAAATGGGCAATTGATAAGTCAGGAGAAAGTAACGCTAAATCTTGCTAAGTAAAAGTTCTATAAAGATTAAGTTCTTATGAGTTCATGCGGTGAAAAGCTTTTTTGTTATTCTTATAAAGTAATAAGAATTCTTTAAAAATTCTATCATAAAGTTTCACATTCTGAGGATTTGGTACATAGGTTTTCGAAATCTGGGTCAGGTGGGGAATATCTTCAAATTTTATATATCCTAAAGCAACCGAGGCAAGAAAAGCTGCACCACGCGCATTCGCTTGGATGGGATCCTTTACCTGACGAATAGTGCGGTTAAGGACATCAGCATATATTTGACACCAAATATCGGACTTGGCACCTCCACCAATGATGTTAAGGGGATCCAATCTACGTTTGGTGAATTTTTCAACATACTTCAAAACCCAGCGGGTATTATAGGCCACACCCTCAAATGCTGCTCTAATAATTTCTTCTCTATTAGTCGTTAGGGACAAATTAAAAATGTTTCCTCGTAATTTATGGTCTTCTACTGGTGTACGCTCACCATATAACCAAGGAGTGAATATTATTCCATTACTTCCCGCGGGAACTTGTTTTACTTTTTCGTCAAAGGCTTGATATACCTCTGAATTTCCAAATAGTTTTTCATCCTCAGGATAGAAGAGATTATCCCGTAGAAAGGTTAAACTAGCTCCTGCGGTCTCTTGTTCGTTAACCACGAAATATTTTCCTGGAACTGAAGAAGGGATAGATGCAATATTATGCGTAATATCAGTTTTCTTGTAAGGGACATGACAAATTAACCAGGAGCTCGTACCAATATAGATATGCCCCTGATAATCATTTATCGCCCCTGATCCGATAACTGCAGACTGTAAATCTGGAGCTCCAATAGAAACCTGCACATTCCGATGTAGGCCTAATTCATCAGCAACTTCTGGTCTAATTTCTCCTAGGATAGAGGTAGGAGAATGGAGATCAGGTAATTTTTGTTTATCGATTTTTAAGCGCTTGATTAAACCCTTATCATAATGGACATTAGTGATGTCTCTGTTATTTGTTACCCAATGAAGGATGATAGAAGTAGTAGAAGCAGCAAATTTTCCCGTAAACTTTAAATTAAGGTAATCAATGCATTCAAGAAATTTAAAGGTCTTCTCATAAATTTCAGGATACTTAAATTTGATGAACAGGATATGGGATATAGGATCTTTCCCAGAATGTGTAGGTGCCCCTCCTGTTTTATAAAGAAATCGAACGACGTCTTTAAGCGGATAACCGGAAATTTTAATCAAGCCTCGGAAGATTTTTTCCTTAAGATACTTAGCTCCTCTGGAATCCATCCAGATGATAGCATTCATTAGTGGATCCCCCTTTTCATCAACAGCAATAGTACCTGACCATTGAGAAGAAGCAGAAAGAGCAACAATATCCTCCACGGGAACTAGATTCTTAGCTAGTAATTCTCTTGAGGTTTTAACAATAGCTTGCCACCATTCATTAGGATTTTGCTCTGCTCCTCCTTGATCTTTGAAATAAACTGGTGTGTGTTCATACACAAAGTCCAAGACTTCTCCATGCACCGATACTAGAGCAGTCTTAATACCTGTTGTACCGTGATCAATAGCTAAAATATATTTCTTCGGGGTTGTATTCACCATTTATTGTCACCGTCGTCTCCTAAAGAGTAATAGTTTCAATATTTCCATCAACGTCGATCGACCTGATTGTTAATGGAGAGGGGCCACCACTAGCACTTTCCAGATTCAAGTGTTCCTGTAAAATTCCCAAGAACTCCATGGGATCAACACAGGCTTCAGGAGGTAACACTCCTTTCTCACTTATGAGTCCCCGCTGTAACATAATTGCTCCGAACGCCACTGGCATTCCAGTTCCTTCTCCTAGAGCTTGATTCTCGGAGGCAAGTGAAAACTCTATTGTGTGCGGTTTCTCTTCTTTAATTCCTTTCACAACGATTTTTACACAACCGCGTTGCGTACCAAAATTGATTTCCTTCAGTATACGATTTCGAGAATGAATTATGTAGGAAATAGCAAAATCGATTGGTTTTATTTGATCTTGTGTACCTTTTACGTTGATAGGAGTCTCCTCATGCAAACCGTTCTTTACTAAATCAACTATTAGATAAAAATACTCTGGGGGCAACACGGTTCCCTTATTGGTTACACGATTTACCTCGGGGAAGTATCTTGGTAATGTAATCGTCTCGGGATGAGGGTATGGATGAACGTGATAAACTCCGATTTTATCAAATTCAATATCCTCCTCTAATGATCTTCCTTCCTCACTAAAGAATGTAACTGATTTAAAGGTTCCATCAAGGTAAACAGGAATTTCTGTAGTCATAGCATGAATTCTATGAAATATCACACCGGGACCCTCAACAGGCTCTCCTCCATGAGCATGATACAAATCAATAGAGTCCACTGAATCAAGTAAGTTCTGTGCTGCAAATCTTGCAAGAATATTAGTTACACCAGGAGAACTTCCTAAACCAATTATTGCAGATACATCTGCAGCTGCAGCTTCAGAGTTCATCTCAAGAGCGGCGTGTGTAGCATCGACATCATCACTTACATCGATATATTTTTTTCCTGCTTGAATTGCAGCTTTTAGTACTAAAGGCCCATATTTATAAAATGGACCAATGGTGTTTACTACAACATCAAACTCCTTCAGGGTCTCAACCAGTTCACTAAAATTATTCACATCAATTTTCTGAAAGGAAATTTTCTCAGGATTGGTTTTAATTAACTCTTCGGCCTTTTCGGAATTGATATCTCCTAGCACAATTTCAGAAAAGTCAGGAAAAGCAGCTAGTGTTATTGTTGCAACACTACCAACAACCCCACACCCACCCAAGCAAATTACTTTTGGCAAGAATTAATTCTCCTTTGAATAATATTAGAAATTATGTTCTCTGCATCGCTTGAGAACTTTTTTAATCCATTGACTGAATAGACTATTTGCTCGCTTGTTATAGTAGACTCCAAAAAGATCCATTAATTTTTAGATCTTAATGATGGAATCATTCCCAAGCGAGCAACAAGTAATCCTAAACAGGATTGATCGTAAAAATCCTTAATACCTACATCACTCCATATTCACCCGCTGAAGGAAGAATAATGACAAGAACAATCGAAATTTTAGGTGGAGGTTGCTCAAAATGCGAGGCCTTGACGAAAAGCGCTGAAACAGTAGTTGAGAAACTCGGTTGGCAAGCAACAATTGTCCATATCACTGATATGGATGAAATCGTTGACAGAGGGGTATTTACTACTCCCGCTTTAATATTAGATGGTAAAATCCTTGTTACAGGTCGTTATCTTCCCCCAACCCAACTAGAAACGCTATTCTTAAAACATCTCGTAAACGATTGAGAACTAGGGTTTGTGATGTCTCAAGAAAATCCTCAGGCATCAATTAACTCACTTATTTTGACGTTGTTCCCCATTCACCCACGAGCGTTAAATGAACAAGTTAACACACATATCTTTTCAGAAATTCAGAAAATACTGGAAACCTTTGACCATGAATTCCATGAAATTTTTCAAGCACTTCCTCACCAGAATCAATCACAAGTAACTAAAATTAAAGCGATTTTCTATGAAAACATCATAAAAATCATAGAAGAACTCAAACAGGCACGAAAAAGGCAATTTAGGTATAAGAATCATTCTGTAGCTTGGTGGCCTTCTCCAGACGAAATTTTTCTGAGTAATCAAATTCCAGCTTGCTCCCATGCCTTTATCGTTCAGGAAGAAACTTTCTTCTTTGTATTGAAAGAGTCAAATCCATATGAAAATATCAAAAACTCAAGAAAAAAGAAGTATTATTTCTTATCAAAGAAGCCCATCCAGCAATCCAAATCATTAATCACAATATTTTTCCAGTTCCGATCGCCTAACAAAGTTGAAGACTCAAAATTTGGTAAATTTCCGAAACAAGAACAAATAAACGCTGAAATCTTAAACAAACTGAACGATTTGCTAAAAGGAAAGTCTTACAAACCAAATCCTCACTCAAATTCTTCTTTGAGTATATTATCTTTTCATCTCAATTTATTTACCCAAAAAAAAGAGCCAGTCATCTTATATAAGAATTTATGTGAGTATCATAACAAATATCTGATGAAATCACATTCTACTGTCACAGAAACACTTGTACAAAGAAAAAACCACCTCGGTATAAATAAAAAAGTAGATCATGAAACTTTAGATCAGATAAAGTCTATTGAAACCTCTTTCCTCAAGAAAATGAGTCACCTACTCGTTGGTTTCGAAAATCTCCTGATTTCAATCTGGGAAAAAAAAAGCAGAATTACTCAAACAGACTATATAATATCCCTAGACAAGATAATAAAATGGCTAGGTAGAGACTTTCTTGCGAATAACTTACAATTAATACTTTCTAACGCAAAACAGATGAATGAATGGATGAATCTGTATAAGATCGATTTTAAAAGTATAGAAACTCAAGTAAACAACCCTAACGGACATCCATTATTTCCACTAGATACTCGGTTTTTTAATTCAGAATTTAAAAAGGATCTACTAGATTCTTTGCCAAATCTTCCATTAGAGGAGCTTCTTGACGGATATGTATACAAGAGTGATAATTGGTACGCATTAAATTCCCTTCAAGCATTATGGCATAACAAGATCAAATGTATCTATATCGATCCCCCATATAACACTGGAAATGAAGATTTTATGTATAAAGATAACTTTTCTCGTCATGAATGGATGGTAATGCTTCGAAACCGACTAGAAGTAGCAAAAACTTTCCTTTCAGAAGAAGGAGTGATTATCATAAGCATTGATGACAATGAAATGGCCAATCTGAAACTATTATTGGATCAAATATTTGAGGAGAACTCAATTGGACCAATAATTGTTCAAACTAACCCCCGTGGACGTACATTAGATAAACATTTAGCAAAAACGCATGAATACCTCTTAATCTATGCTATCAATAAAGAGCATGTAAATACACTCTTTAAAATCGCCAAAAATGAGGAACAACTAGCTAAATTTAACAAAATTGATGAAAAAGGTCGAGTATACCGCTTAATTGAGCTTAGAAATCGAAACCCAAGATTTAATCGAAGTAATAGACCTAATCTCTTCTATCCTTTTTACACAAATCCAAAATCTAATCGAGTTTCTTTGACTTTTTCAGAAGAATACCCTGTTGAAATATTACCAAAAACCAGTCGAAATACTGATGATTGTTGGACATGGAGTAAAGAAAAGACTTCAGAACATCTTGAAATACTAGAATCAAAAAAAGTTTCAACGGGAGCTTGGCGGGTCTTTAGGAGAAATTATTTAGATGAAGGAGGAAAGGCAGCGACAACCAATGAAAAATCAATTTGGATAGAAGGCTCATTAAGCAACGAACGAGGGAGAGAACAATTACGAGACTTGTTTGGGGTTCATATTCACGATTATCCGAAATCAGTTGATTATATTGAACGGATAGTTCGACTGGCAACCGCTGACAATCATATGATTATGGACTTTTTTGCAGGATCAGGAACAACCGCTCACGCCGTATTGGCAATAAACCAAAAGAAACACACCAAAAATAAGTTTATTCTAATCGAAAAATCTAATCAAGTTGAAAATGTAATTTTACCGAGAATTAAAAAGCTCTCTTATGCTTATGATTGGAAAAACGGATTCCCAGTAAACAAAAACGGTCAAGGAGTATTTATCCAATATCAAAGATTAGAACAACCACTGGAAGATTTCTTTACAAAAATTATCTTGGATAGATTTAATCCTAGGACCCAAATCAGGTATCAATTCAAAGGTTTTAAACTACAAGGAAGTTGAGAGAAAAAAAAGAAGAGATGTAAGCTTCTTGGAAGCTTACATTAATCTTAATCCGCCAAAGATGATCAACATCAATGCAGCAACCGAAATAACTCGGAACCAAATATTCTTGGACTCATCAAAACAGACTGCTGCGAAAGATAATCCTGCACAAAGTCGAACGATTGCCCATAAAACAGCATTAAAAACAGCAAAGACTGGGCCCATGTCCTTAAGATAAATCAGATTTTCTGCCCCTATATTACCCATTCCTAGAATATAGGCATCTGCCCCAGTAAGGACACCTAGTTCATACACTGGTTCTACCCCAAATAAGAGAGTAAGGAAATATGCTACGACAGCTATCATCAATAAAACCGTACTCATCCGAGTAATTCGACTTGAATATTTTTGTAATTGTTCTTCTGCACTCATTAACATAACCTCAAATGATTTTTACAATTTTCAAAAGAAAATTGAATAACGAAGCTGAGAAAGGACGAATTAATAAATATTTAGCTAGAGATTTAAGAAACTACCTGTAATATTCAATAAAGGACCTGATTGATAGATAAGAGTATAATATAGTGATGTTCAGTGATGAAATTTTTCTCTGAGTTTCTTCTTTTCCTCTGGGCTCATATTCTCAAATTGTTTTCTCACATGCTCACGTTGTTCAGGACTCACATTACCATGCATAGACGTCATTAAAGGTTCAGTACTCGCTATTTCTGCAAACGTCGTAGAAGAAACGCTCAACTCTGGAGCTTTTCGGACATCCTTTAAGTCTTCAACCCCTTGATGACTATAGTAGGTGTAATATAACTCTGAATAGACGCCCTCTTTTGCTAATAATTCCTCATGCGTACCTAATTCAACTAGTACCCCTTTTTCGAAAACAGCAATACGGTCAACGTCACGAATTGTAGTTAAACGGTGTGCAATAACAAATGTAGTTCGTCCTTTAAACAGGGCATGCTGTGCTAATTGAACAAGGCTCTCCGAATAAGCATCAAGTCGAGAAGTGGCTTCATCAAGCACGAGAATCTTAGGATCAGCTAACATCGTTCTAGCAATAGTTATCATTTGCCTTTGTCCACTGCTTAACCCCTTACCACTTTCTTGAAGCATTGTGTCATACCCATCAGGGAGAGCATCAATAAAATCATCTGCGCCTATTAATTTACATAATTCGAAGATTTCTCCATCAGAAATCTCTGGATTCCCGTATCGGATATTTTCTAACACAGTATCAGCGAAAAGATATGGTTCTTGAGGAATAAGTCCTATCGCACGTTGTAAACTCTCTAGTGTAATCTCTCTAAGAGATTGATTACCAATGAATATCTCCCCGCTGGTTGGATCATAAAACCTAGTGATAAGAGCTGCAAGAGTGGTCTTTCCTGCTCCCGTATGTCCTACAATCGCAATTTTTTCTCCTTGATTTACGGTGAAAGAAACATCTTGTAAGACAGGTGTATCTTTTACATATTCATAGGTGACCTTATCGAACTTCATACTGGTATTATCCAAGGAAACATCTACTGCATCATGAGGAGTAGTTACTTTCGGTTTTTGTTCAAGTACATCACTCACTCTGTCCATTGCTGCTAAACTAGATTGTAATTGAGGATAATACATAGACAAGTGTAGAATAGGACTCAAAAAACGTTGAACTAATATTGTTCCAAGGTAGATTTGGCCAACGCTAATCGCACTGGCAGGCAGCCAACCACCTACAATTAACGCTAGTGATACAAGGACCATACTTACAACAGATACTGCTGGGAATAGAAAGTTGAAAAGTGCACCTAACTGTTTAAAATAACCGTATGTTTTCATATTCAAATCATAGAGCACTGAAGAAGACCATTGCTCGCGATTGAAGGATTTCGCAATTGAAACTCCAGCTAAGCTTTCAGCCATCTGTCCAGAAACCTCTCCATAGCTCTTCCTGGTCCGATACATAATTCTTCTTCCATAACCACCAAGGAACATTGCAAGAAAGAATGCAAATGGTATAGCAAGAAGTGCGATTCCAGCAATAATCCAACTAGTCAATAGAAGTAGAGTAAAAGTTCCAAGAGTGAGTAGTAATTCTGAACTAGCTTGAGAGAATACCGTTAATCCTGTTGCTAATTCATCTGTATCACTCGTAACTCGACTGGTAACATTTCCAGATTGTTCCTTTTTATGATAGGACATATCAGCTTTAACTAAATGATCGAAAACATCCTTTCTAACATCATGTAACATATTTGCTTTAACTTTCGCCAATATGTAAGTATTTGTAGCGTTTGAGAACCATACGATTAATGATAAAATAAGAAATACATAAAAGATCATGGTTAAAAATTCAAGGTTAGGAGAAATATTTTTTACTGCAGCATCAAGTCCCGAACTAATTAACAATGGAGATATCATTGCACCAACTGTTGAAACTAAAATCAAAAGGCCTGAAGCAAGTATCCAAAAATTAAATTTTCTTAGATACCCCCAAAGTCTCCCTAATAATTGTTTGGTTGGCCGAGTCTTTTTCCCAGACTCCATCAAGAATCGTCCAGGTCCACGTCCATGGCCCATTTTATTTGCCTCCTACGATCTCTGGCAGAGCCTTAAAGATCGTTTTGTACTGTTCAGAAATTTCTAATAGCTGTTTATGAGTACCTGTTGCGGAAATTTCCCCCTTATCAAATAAAATAATGAAATCTGATTCTAGAAGGGTTCTTAATCGCTGAGTGACAACAATAGAAGTCCTATTTTCCATGAGCTTATCCAGGGCTCTACGTAGTAAGAGTTCAGTTTTTGAATCAATCGCAGAAACTGAATCATCCAATAAAAGGACCTTGGGATCTGCTAAAATTGCTCTAGCAATAGCTATCCGTTGTCTTTGACCGCCTGAAAGCTTAGATCCTCGTTCACCAATTGTTGTGTCAAATTTTTCAGGTAACTTATTGATAAATACATCTGCCTGGGCATTCTTAGCAGCTTCAAGAATCTCCTCCTCGGTTGCATTCGCTTTCGCAAAGGCAATATTTTCCTTAACAGAAGCGGAAAACAGAAAAACTTCTTGTTCTACCATGGTTACTCCTTCTCTCACTTCATTAGCTGGAATATCCATCATAGGTACTCCACCAATAGTTATGGTACCAGATGATGGATCATATAACCTTAATAGCAGTTTAAGAAATGTAGATTTTCCTGAACCAGGTCCACCTATCACTGCCACACGAGAACCTTTGGGAATCGTAATAGAAATGTCCTTCAGAGCATATTTCGCATTCTGTCCGTATTGAAAATCAACATGATCAAAAACAATGTCCCCATTCCAGTTGGGAAGTACACCTTCTTGGGCAAGGTCAGGTACTGGATCTTCCCATGTCATCTTTTCCCATATTCTATCAGCATTTGCTTTTCCTGCTCTGACATTTAAAATTGACATAGGAAGCATAAAATTCATGAATTGTAGTGAGAGTAAAATAGAAACGGATGAAATAAACTGATCCAGAGTATCAGGGTCATTAGCAAGATTGGTTAATCCTAGACCGAATATTATTGCAGTTATAGCTACGAGAACAAGTGCTGGCCAGAAGAATGCTGATAAACGTCCCTCTCTAGTCACAATGTCAGCATAACTATTACTACCATTAATAAAACGTGCATTCTCGCGTTTTTCTTGGTTGAAACTTCGAACAACCTCAATTCCCCGAAAGATTTCCTGAGAGTCGCGAGTAACAACAGCTAAACGTTGAGCTAGCTCCTCTCTTATGGGTCCAATTACGGAGGCATATCTCACAACCATGAAAAGATAGATAGGAAACCCAATAGCCAAAATCAGGAAGTAAGAGAAGTTGAAGCTAAGGAAGAAAATCATAGTGAAAATCAGACTTAATAGAGAAGCTGAAATCATTCGCATAGAAGGATTCACACCCATTCTCATCTGCGAAATTTCATTCATCGCCATAGAAAGTAAGCTACTACTATCTAAGGAATCATGGAATCCCATACTATGATTCTGAATTGTATCAAAGAATTCCTGACGTGCATCACGTTCAAAGCGAAATGCCGCTAGAGTCCATGAATAGTTAGTTACAAAAGTAAAAACAAAGTTCAGGATTGCAGTTCCAATGATAGATAGACAGATAAGGATGAAAGTGCTGGTAAATCCCTCATCTTTTAAAACATCGAACGCCATTCCAAGTAGAAGACTAGGGGCAAGCGTAAGTAGAGTACTAATCAAAGAAACAGCAAAACTGAGGAGAACTAGTCCGGGACTTCGCCAGAGAAAGCTTAAATACCAGTGAGTGGCTGAACGATACTTGTTCGTTGGAAGTTGTGCTTCTTCCGGTCTTTGATATTCTATTGTTGATGGTTGTGCGGCATGCATGACAAACAAAACTCATAGATATGTTTTCGTTGTTAAGTCAGGATAACAAGGAAAGCTATATAATGGTTTCCTTCATATGTCAATATTGCAGGTATTTCTCTTGTCTACTGATAAAAAGCTAGAAGATCGCGCAGAGCAGATAGTTCATACTTGGTTTCATAGATATAGACGAGGAAGCCTTAGATTCTTCATTTTACATCTTCTACTGTACCAACATAGTGATAATAAATCATTTCATGGATACAAATTAGCTAAAGCAATTCATAGAGAGACACATGGAGATTGGAGTCCAAAAACTGCTTCGATTTACCCCATTTTGAAAGAACTTGTAAAAGATGGAGTTATTGAGCATATCCCAGATTCTGAAACTTCTTCAGACGATAGTTCCAGAAATCCTAAGCAATACTGCTTAACGCCTTTCGGGATCATTGTTGCAAGGAAAATTGAAGATCATCGAAAAAACATGACTCAGCGCTTTATTTCTCGAACAGGAGAGGCCCCTCATCCTCCACCTCCAATGTTCCGTCTTCCAAAAGCTGAACTCTTAGAGATCTTAGAACAATCTGATGTTACCCACCTAAAGGAATTTAAGCGTCATCTCCTTACTATTCAGAATCATAATCAGAAATTGCTGGATATGATTGATAAGCTTCTTAAAGAGAAAGAAAAGAATTAATATCAAAAGGTCTAATTTAAAATTATAAATACGATAAAGAGGACTACTATTGCAATAGCCACATCCCTCAAACGTCTCTTTACGAAATTTTTTCTTTGCATAGCTTTTATGTCAGAATTTTGAAAGATTTTACTAACGTTTTTTTGTTCCAAGTCGACTGAATACATCTTTTTTAGAATATCTTCAGATCCTGACATGTTCTCATTCGACCTTTGAATTTCAGGAACTGAATTCATCTCCTTATCTTAAAAATTATTATCATTGCTGAACTTTTTAAGATATGAATCTAACAGAGCTGTAAGAATAGGAGAAGAAAAATTGACAAGTAAGATTCTCGATCGTCCGAAGTATTCCTCCATTGAGGCTTTACAAATTGTAGAAGAACTATATGGAATTTCTGGAACCTTAACTAAACTTCCGAGTGAGAGGGATCAAAATTTCCTGGTTTCAGCTCCCAATAACCGACAATTTGTACTTAAAATCGCCAATGCTAATGAATTGAAGAATCTTTTGATCCTTCAGAATCAAACAATGGAACATTTACTTACCATAAATCCTAACATAAATTGTCCACGAGTTGTCTACTCAAAAGCAAATGAAGCTATTCCTACTCATCAGAAAGATGGACAACTCCCACACTTCATCAGATTATTAACTTATTTACCTGGTAAAGTTTTTGCGAAGGTCAAACCTCATAATGATAAACTTTTATTCCAGTTTGGATGTTTTTTAGGCCAGATTAGTGCTGCTTTACACTCTTTTGAGAATCCCCATGCGCACAGGGAATTTCATTGGGATCTCAAACACGCAGTTAAAACTATCAGAGAATATCACGCGTACATAAAAATTCAGGAAAAGAGAACGATCATAGACTTCTACTTAGGTCAATTAGAATCAGAATTTCTTCCCTTCATTGATATGTATAGAACAGGCATTATCCACAATGATGCTAATGATTTCAATATTGTTGTAAGCTATCAAGGTGTCGAAGTTCCTCCTTCCTTTGGAATCATTGATTTTGGAGATATGATTCACAGCTGTACTATTTTCGAATTAGCAGTAGGAATTGCGTATG
>JAEOTM010000039.1 GCA_016839815.1 Candidatus Hodarchaeota archaeon | reverse complement strand
TGAAAGAATCCAGTGCAGAATATGATAGAATTAATAAAATGGGCATAGATCTTTTGAAAGATTTAAATTCGTTCTTTATAGAGAATGAATTGAAATTCATTGCCACAGGGTATAAATCCTTACTAACATTACATACTTTGACAAATCAAATCGAGGAACCAAATCCTAGTGAAATTGTGGAGTTCTCAGATAAGAAAAAGGAAGCCCTAACTCAACTTACGTTATTAAACCGAGAAATAACTGGTATGCATGGAATAGGCGCATTATGTTTTGCTCATCAGGATAAACAAATCAGATATTTGCAGAAATCAATTGAGGAAATAGCACCCCAAATCTCTAGTGCTGATATGGATAATTTTTGATCCAAAAGTTATTTGAAAGTTATTTGAATTCCACTCGTTTAACGAGTAGTGAAATAAGATCCTTTTTAGTCACTAAGCTAATTCCAAGTTTTTCTGCTTGCTGTTTAGCAGTTGAAGAAAAACCCATTGATGATACAAGCATCAGTTTGTTAATTTCTGGACATTTTGCTAATAGTTCTTGTGCTCGATTAATTTGACCTACACCTACGATTCGTTTATAATCTCGAATAATAATTCCGACGAAATCATTGGTATTTGGTAATTTTAATACTAAATCAAGTCTAGCATCAGCATGAGGATTTGTGAAGATCAGATAAGGATGATGTGTTGAAAAACCAAGGGATTCAAAGGTAGTAACTGTTAATTCTTGAAGATTATCCGATAGAATATTCATTGTCATTGTTAATAACCTCACACATAGGAGTGACTTGAGAATATCTATTGAATTCTTCTTTATAATATACCATAATACGCAAATAATTTACTGACTACATGAAAATGTTACGTAGAATACTATTTGGCGACGAAGGGAGAAAAATCTTCGACATTAACGGTAAAAAACACATTTTTCCCGACAATAATCATTAATAGTGGCTATTAGGAAAAGTTTAGGGAGATTTTTGAAAAATGGGTTATGAACCCTAGAATGTTTAACCTTAAAAAAATACGCTGGAAGTGAATATACTATGATTCATTCGATTTGTGCACCTGGTAGAGTAGTTTTATTCGGAGAACATCAAGATTATCTCGGACTACCGGTTATCCCTGCGGCAATTGACTTACAAATTAAAATAACTGGTCAGAAAACAAGAAATAATGAAATTTCACTATTATTGGATGATATTCATCAGGTTTTAACATTCAAACCGTCAATGGATAATCCCCTACCGAAAAGAGGGTATATACAATCAGGAGTTCGTGTTTTACAGCGTGAAGGGATAATTCCTATCAATTGTGGTATTAATGCTCAAATCATAAGTGAAATTCCCATAAAAGCTGGATTATCTTCCTCAAGTGCACTAACTGTTGTTTGGATAAAATTTCTCTCTGAATTATATGATCATCAATTAAATCCAATGGAACTAACTAATTTAGCATTTAAAGCCGAAGTCACCGAATTTAATGAACCTGGAGGACTGATGGATCAGATGTGTATCGCCCATGGGTATATTAATTTCCAGGAGTTTGATCCGATTCGGTGTACAAGACTTCTTGAATCAATGTCCGGTTTAGTCGTTGGAGATTCTCTTGAAACAAAAGATACGCTTTCTACACTCACTAATATAAAGCATGGTGTTTTTTCCGCATTAGAAGAGATGGGAGTACAGAAAGTTAAGGATATTCAAGCCTCTGATATTACTGCTGATATTGTTAAGGAGCCATTTGCACGATCTTGCCTTTTAGCTGCAGTTAATAATTATACATATACTAATCAAGCATATGAAGAGTTTTATAGACGTGGAAAGAAATTTAATCCTGATTTGATTGGTGATCTAATGAGTAAACATCATAATATCCTTCGGGATGAGCTACGAATTAGTACTCCAAAAATTGAAAATATGATTCATTCCGTACTGAAAGCAGGTGCCAAGGGGGCAAAAATTACCGGGAGTGGTCAAGGTGGTTGTATGATCGTTTTCTGTCCTGGAAAAGAAGAGTTAGTAAGTAAGGCCATTGAGGAAGCTGGAGGTAAGGCATATAGAGTAAATGTGTCTTCTGGAGCAGGAGAATGTTAAAATCTCAACTTGGAGGTAACTATTATGCTTAATAAATCGTTAAATGGAAAAATTGAGAAGGCTATTGATCTTCTGAGAGATAAATCGGTGATAGTGGCCTTTTCCGGGGGAGTAGATAGTACTTTAGTGGCTAAACTTCTTGCAAATGTTTGTAAAAAGGTTAAATTAGTCACAGTTAGTTCTAAGTGGATTTCAGAAGATGAAATTGATGATGCAAAAAAGATTGCGGCTGAATTAAACCTACCACATGAAATTATGGCTGTAAGTGTTGAAGATGATCATATTTTCTGGAAAAATCCCCCTAATCGATGTTATCATTGCAAACAATTGATTTTCGAGCAATTAAGCTACAAAGCAAAAGATGAGGGTTATGATAGGGTTGTTGATGGAACCAATCTTTCGGATACTTCTGGACATAGACCGGGTTTGCAAGCGTTAGAAGAATTATCAATATTCAGTCCTTTGAGATTTGGAGAAATAACGAAAGATGAAGTGAGAGAGATCGCGAAATATCATGGTTTAGTCGTCGCTAAGAAACCCTCAATGGCCTGTTTGGCGTCCCGTATTCCTTATGGAGAGAATATAACAGAAAATTCTTTAGATCGCGTTGAGAATGCTGAAGAATATTTAAGATCATTAAATATTGTGTCTCAATTTCGTGTTCGAGATCATGGATCCTTAGCAAGAATAGAAGTACTTTCCTCTTCATTTACTGCCTTGGTTAATACAAATCTGCCGAAATTAGTTAGTACATTGAAATCCTTAGGGTATCGCTATATCACTTTGGATCTAGAGGGTTACAGGCCGGCAACTCCTGAATAGAATTATTTTACTTTTCTTATTCTAGTTAAAACTAATATCCCCACAATGAGAGAAAATAGAATCAACCCAAAAGGAAAAAAATCATCATTTGGGGATTTAAGTGATACGGTTTTTAAAATCCACATGTCTCTGTTTCCAGAAGAAGTTGTATATCCTGCGAACGCGAGCTCTCCATCTTTAGTTTCAATAAGAGTATGAATGATATCCATTCCTAGAACTCCATAGGCCTGGTTTAACAGTACTGTCCCTTGATTGTTGGTTAATATAAGCCATCCATCAGTATCAATTATCTCTAACGATGATGTTGAGCCAGCAATTGCAAATCCTCCATTACTCGTCTGGATAAGAGAATAAGCTGCGTCATTACCTGTCCCGCCATAAGTCTGGTTCCATAGAATATCTCCGTTAGTATTTGTTTTAACTAGCACCGCGTCTCCCCTTGTGACTCCTGCAAGAGCAAAACCTCTATCATTTGTATGAACTAAGGCTACCGCGATACTATTAGCTCCTTCAGAAATTTCATATGTTTGATTCCATAAAAGATTGCCCATTTCATCCGTCCTTAGGAGGCACATTTGTTCTATCAGTTTAAAATCATCCACAATTGAGAATCCAGCTAGTGCGAATCCATCATCATTTGTCTGAACTAGTGAATTAGCCATTCCATCATAATTAATCTCATAAGTTTGATTCCAGAGGTGATTTCCAGATTCATCAGTTCTCAGTAGCAACAATTTCATTGATCCTGGATAAATACCACCAGCAAGAGCATACCCCCCATCAGCTGTTTGTACCATAGACCGACAAATTCCATCGAAAGAATGATTCCATTGTAGGATGCCATTACTATCTGTTTTAATCAAAAATGTCCTCAGAGTGGGAAAGGGATCGTTGTAGAATGTAGTAGTGCCACTGAGGACAAAACCGTTGTCTGAAGTTTGAATAACAGAGTAGGCATACTCCCATCCATAAATATCATAAGCTTGTTCCCATTGGACGATACCATCTTCTTTGGTTTTCACTAACCATATATTGGAGCCATTACCAAGAGATGTTGTCCATCCTGCTACTGCAAATCCCCCGTCTGACGTCTGAATTAGTGAATATGCTCCTTCACTGCTTCCTGTTTCTCTTGTCACCGTATGATTCCATTCAATTTGCGGATTAGTTTCGTAGGATTCTATTCCTGAAAGGACTAGTACTTTCAGATTATCAAACCAAACTTCTGCTGTTCCCACTTCACTAGCGTCTAGTCCAGTATCAGCCCAGTCCAAACCAAATTCCAATGTAATAGGTCTTTGCTCCACAAGAAGATAAAAAGTAGCGAAAAAAGTAACATTAACTTCGTATGAATTCCAAATATTTTCCATAGGAAAAGTGAGATTAAACCGATAAAATTGATTCAAAAACCTCTCCCCCAAAGGAAACTCTTGAGGAGGATGGAATCGAACATACGGAATTATATCATTCGGATCAAGATTACCATTAATAAGACCTTTCATTTGCCAACTAATTTTTAGTATATCGGGAGGACTAGATATGTTATGAGTGAAGGTTGTTGTAGCATTCACATTTGTATGAGATGTGTGACTGTCACTATTATCATAAAGGGCTAATTTGACTGATCGAGACCCTTTTGTGTAATCAGTCGAATCATATTCAAAGGAACCATTTTCATTCGACTTTCTGAATTGCCAGACAGAATCATTACTGAAAGATGAATCGGAAATATAATTATCAAATATAGGTGACCATGCTGGAGAAACATAAAATGAATCATGATTATAAACTCGCTTATTTATCAAATAATGATCAGAAGAATATTCATCAGATGCATCAGGTGAAAAACCATGGATTATCATTAAACTAAGTAAGGAACTTAATAAAATAACTAAACACAGGCTTTTTCTCATTTTGTTCTTCTTCACGAGCTTTTACCTCCTCTGAAAAACTATTGAAAAATTCAGATGTTCTACAAATCCCTACTGTCTAGGTAATATGGCATCGACCGAATTTAAAAGTTTCTTCTTCTCACTTCTCTTAAATATTAGATTTTAGCAAAGTTGATAACCAGAAAAAGATTCACCAAGTTTAATACATGAATTTACTTAATTTTCAGAATTATAACTAAGAGACCACAAAGGAGAACGAAAAAGATCAACCCAAAAGGAGAAAATCCATTATATGAGGGTTGAATCGCCATGGTTTTTAAGAACCACATATCTCTGCTTCCTAAAGCATGTGTGACTCCTGCTAAAGCAAACCCCCCATCCTGAGTTTCAATAATTGTATAAGCTGTATCAATTTTTACCACACCATATGCCTGATTCATCAGTTCAATTCCATGTTCGTTGGTTAATACAAGCCATGCATCAATATCAATTATCTCTAGTGATGATGTTTGCCCTGCGAGGGCAAATCCCCCATTACTTGTTTGAACGAGAGAATGAGCCCTCTCATGCTCCGATCCTCCATAAGTTCGATTCCACTCAACTTCACCATTAGAATTGGTTTTAACTAAAAACATATCACTATTGCCATAAGCATGAGTAACTCCAGCTAATGCGAATCCTCCGTCTATTGTTTGAACTAAATCAGCAGTTTCACTAGCATCGCCAGAGATGTTGTACGTATTACTCCATTGAAGATCTCCCATCTGATCTGTCTTTAGGAGACACATACTTGTATTAATAAATTCTAATGTCCGAGATTCGGCACTACCT
>JAEOTM010000096.1 GCA_016839815.1 Candidatus Hodarchaeota archaeon | reverse complement strand
TTCTTGACGATCATGGATACATAGTAGGGTTTTCTAAAACTCCATGGAGCCATCACTACTATATACCTGAAGATCTAGATCCTTATGGAAATGAATTCGACCCAAATCAATTCTGGGATATTCTCCTTCAAACTTCAAAAAATGCTTTATTAGATTCCAAAATCTCTCCTAGAGACATTTGTGCCATAACAGCTACTTCTCAACGGCATGGCTGTGTTTTTTTAGATAATAAGGGAAAAGAATTATACGCAGGCCCTAATCGTGATGCTCGTGGTCTTGAAGTAGATTTTGAAGATTATATGTCGAACGAAGATGTGTATGAAATTACTGGACACGGTTTACCATTTTTATTCCCACTTTCACGATTATTATGGTTTAAAGAAAATGAGGAGGAGGTTTATGGGAAAATTCGCCATCTTTTATCTATTGATGGATGGGTTAACTTTAGATTATCTGGTAAATATACTATTGACGATACAGCTGCGGCAGAAACACTTCTTTTTGACATCAGACAGCGTACTTGGTCAGAGAAAATCCTTTCAGAATGTGAAATTCCTCATGAGTTCTTACCTACTACGTATGAGTATGGTCAAGTAATCGGAAATATTCTCCCTGAAGTAGCTTCGATTCTAGATCTTAATCCACAAACACTAGTTGTGATGAATGCTTCAGATACTCAAGCCTCAATCCTTGGTTGTGGAGGATACAAAAAAAATACTCTAGGAATTGTAGCGGGATCGACGATGCCACTACAATTTGTAATTGATCAGCCCATAATTGATCCAGATCAAACCATTTGGACTGGGGCCTTTGTAAATGGACTTTGGATCTTAGAATCGAATGCTGGATCCGCAGGTGATGTTCACAAGTGGTTTGTGGATTCATTCCTTTCGTCTTTAGGGGTCAAGAATCCTTATGAGAAACTTGACATTCTGGCATTGTCCCAACCCCCTGGTAGTGGAGGAGTGTATGCAAATTTGGGGTCACAAATTTTTTCTTCTCAGTCTATGCTTTCAGTCCCTCTTAGTGGGGGATTTTCTTTTACTCCCATTGCGTATTCGTTTGGTGCTTCAGTTGATATTGCTGCATTCTCTAGAGCTATGATCGAGAATATAGCTTTTGCTGCACGTGCAAACAGTGAACAGATTTATAAAGTAGCTAACTCTTCATTTAATGAAATTCTCTTGATCGGAGGAATGAGTAGATCTAAAACCTTTAATCAGATCTTGGCAAATATTTTAAATCATGAAATTAAAACATTTTTACCAGAAGGTGCCTCTGTCTCTGGTGCGTTGGCAAGTATGATTGGGACTGGGAAATACAGAAATTTAGAAGAAGCAACCAAAGTTATGACCGATTTTTCGGTGTATTATCCACAAGCAGATCAATCCGATCAATATGAAGAATTGTATCTTGGTTGGAAAGAGGTATATAATAATTCGTTTGAAGATGATTAAGAAACTCTTCCAAAGATTTTTACTGGTGACCATTATTGAAAATACTTATCACTGCTCCATTTAGTCAATCTGGATTACAGACTCTTAAGGAATCTGGGAAATTAGATGTAATTTATGAAAATTGGCGAGAAACAGGGACTATTTACTTTGATGAGGAGGAACTGATAGAAAAGCTTAATTCACTTCAAATAGACATTCTGATTACCGAGGCAGATGAAGTAGACTCAGATGTTATTGAAAATACCCAGTTGAAACTTTTAGGGAGTACACGGGGAACACCAGTCAATATTAATGACGAAGCGGCAGCAACAAAAGGCATCCCCATCATTTACACTCCTTTTCGTAATGCAGACGCAGTTGCTGACTTAACAGTGGCTATGATGCTTACCCAAGCTCGTAAAATAGTTGAAATAGATCGATTTCTCCGTGATGGCCACTTTGATGTTTCAGATCTCGATGATAATGGATTTGCGGACTTTTTTAACAAGTACATGGGATTAGAGCTTGGTGGTCTCACGATTGGAATTATAGGTTATGGTCAAATTGGTCAACGAGTTGGAAAGCGTTTATTTCACGGTTTTGGATGTAACCTGCTTTATTACGATCCTTACGTTCCTGAAGATCATCCAGTTGTCATTGAAACCAGTGCTTCTTGTGTTGAATTGGAGGTATTAATGAAAGAATCAGATATGATAACTATCCACACCCCTCCTTTGGAAGAAACTGAAGAAATGATTGATGAAGGTATGTTCAAATTAATGAAACCAACTGCACATTTTTTCAATTTATCGCGTTCTTTCTGTATTAATGAAGATGCCTTATACGATGTTTTAAAGAATAAACGAATTGCTGGTGCAGGACTCGATGTGTTTGATGATGAGCCTGTGGACTCTGAAAATCGCTTCTTAGAATTCAATAATGTGACAGTAATGCCTCATTTTGGAGGAAATACACAAGATGTCATCCATCATCAAACGGAGATGATAGTAAAGGACATCCTTAATTTTCTCAATAGTAAGCCCTTGGAATATCAATGGAAAGGCTAAATAATCTTAGTACTCCCTATCTAATTCAACAACATTTAAGTACTCAGTTCTACCCGCATGATGTCTTTTAATATTTTCAATCACCTCATCCCACCGTCTTAGGTCGGAAAAAGGAGATGCAGCTCTGTGTGGGGATAATATTACATTATCAAGAGTATTGAATGGATAATGAAAAGGAAATTTAGCTCCTTCCTCATCTTCAGTAGGTGAATATTCATACCACACATCTATAGCTGCACCTAATAAATTGTTTTGATGGAGTGCTTCATACAAACTTTTCTCATCAACTACAGATCCTCTACTTACATTAACTAAGATTCCATTTGGACTTAAGAGCTGAATTTCTTCTTTACCGATCATTCCCATTGTTTCTGTAGTTTCAGGAACAGCTACGATCAGAACATCAATAGATTCTAAAAATTCAGCCATCTGTTCATTGGAAAAAGTTTTAATTGATTTTGAATGAGATTTAGGAAGCTTTCCTGTTTTTTTTAAGATAGAAAAATTGACATCGAATCCTTCCAAAAAACGATGGACTTTGCTATTAATATTTCCATATCCAAGTAAGCCGATTCTTTTATCTCTCAATGGAATCGAGATTGCGTCACTATCTCCCCTTCTCCATTTGCCCTGTTTCATCCAATTATGATGGGGAATTATCTTATTGAGTAATGTCAGTAACATAGCAACAGCGTGTTGGGCGGTGAAATATGAATTTCCATGACCGTTGATTAGAGTCACATTTCGTGATTGATTAAGCTTTCTAAAAAAATCAATATGATGTTTAATACCTGTGCCTGGATTTATAAATAGTTTCATCTTTTCTGCTGCTAATTTTATTTCATCCTTTACCCTCCACCCAATAACTATATCTGCAGTCGGAGCAAGACGTAAAAGTTCTTCATCAGATAAAGGAGAAGGAAATAGTAAATTTAATCCTTGTAATCCAACAAGATTTTCCTGAAGATAGGATTTTAATCGTTCATTTACTTCCCATGTGAACAATACTGTTGTGATATTTGTAGATATCAAAAAATTCACTCACTTTCGTATTTTCGGTTAGGTTAATTGAGTTAGTACAGAGTATCTTCAATTTTTTCCTTGGATTAATTTCTGGTGGAAAGAGTTTTTATTCCGATATTCCCCTCAAAGTCAATTTCAACTAAATTAATTTGGTTCTGGAGAAATAGTTAATGCTGGATGCTTTACTCACGGATGAAGAGAGAGAAATTAAGAATAAAGCCCGAAAAATTATAAAAAACATTCCACCTTCAATTTTACGGAAAATGGATAAAGAAGAAATTCAATATCCCACAAATTTCGTTAAAGATTTGGCTAAACAGAATTTATTGGGTATTAGATTCCCAATTGAGTTTGGAGGTCTTGGATTAAATTGGGTTGCTGAATCAATTGTTCTTGAAGAAGTAGGTGCGTTAGGACCTGCATTAGGATGTTTGTACTCTCTTCCAAGTATTGTAGGAGAAGCAATTCATCATTTTGGAACCCAAGAACAGAAAGAGAGTTATTTAACACCAATCCTCAAAGGAGAGATTTTCTGTGCAGAAGCCCTTACCGAACCAAGGGGTGGATCTGATTTTTTTGGAGCGACATGTACTGCAGTCAAGCAAGGGGATAATTATCTCCTAAATGGACAAAAAAGGTTTGTGGTTGGATCCGAAGGAGCTGATCTGTTTCTTGTATATGCAAAAACTGATCTAAAAGCTTCAGATCCTCGTAATTCCATAAGTGCATTTCTTGTAGAGAGAGAAGCTGGTGTGAAAACAAAACACGTGTATGGACTTATGGGAGCACGTGGTGGTGGAACGGGTCGTCTTGTTTTTGATAATGTCGAAATTTCCGATGAAAACCTTATTGGAGAGTTAAATACTGGAGGTTTGATATTTAATCAGATGATGATTCCCGAACGTATGACATCAGCTGCTGGATCAATTGGTGCGGCTCGAGCAGGCCTCAATGTGGCAGGGAAATATAGTACACGACGTAAAGCTTTTGGACAGCCGATTCGTAAATTTCAAGCTGTTTCATTCAAACTTGCGGAAAGTTTAACCATACTTGATGCCGCTAGCAGTCTTATTTATACCACAAGTCGTACAATTGATCAAAATAAAGGTTTAACAAGCGGTTTAATTCGTCGATTAGTATCGGAAACTAAGAAATTCGCAACTGATTCAGCTTGGGACGTTATCAATCATGCTATGCAGATCCTTGGGGGTATTGGGTACACTAATGTGTATCCGATTGAACGTCTATTAAGAGATATACGATTAATGAGTATTTGGACAGGTACGAATGAAATAATGAGTTTATTGATCCAACATGAATATTTTAAGGAATTAAAATCTACTGATCCTAGGTTACAATCAAGAGATGTTGAGAATGATGCAACTGGGGCTGAATTTTCCGAGGAAAAGGTGTACGAATGATAAATAATTCACACCTTCAACTCATTTTCCACACAAAAAATTCTTTATTACACACATAATTTTACAGATAGTATCTCATTTTCAGATGAATTGTGTGTTTATAATGTCAATTGTTAAAACTCACCTTATACATCAGGAATATCGTGATTCAGTGCAGTTGATGAGAGCAGCGTCAAGTGTTAGCAAAGAAATTGAGGGAGTCCAAATAGCTTCTGTAATGATGGGAACTCCAAAAAATAAGCCATTATTAGAGGAAGTAGGTCTCCTTACACCAGAAGCTATTGCAGCTGATGCAAATGATATCGTTATTTCTATTCGAGCTGACTCATTAACTACTGCAGATGCAGCAATCAAATTCATCATTGAACACCTTTCTCAATCTGTTCAAACTTCCCATGATAGTACATTACTGTACCGTTCTATACGAGGAGCGCTTGGGGGTCTTCCTGACGCAAATTTAGCGGTGATTTCAGTTCCAGGAGAATACGCAGCAAGAGATTCGCATATTGCATTAATGAATGGATTGAATGTTCTTCTTTTCTCTGATAATGTCTCCTTAGAGGATGAAGTCAGATTAAAAAAAGAAGCACATAAAGAAGGACTATTATTAATGGGACCTGACTGCGGAACAGCTATGATAAAGAATGTTGGTTTAGGATTCTGCAATATTGTAAATCCAGGTCCAATAGGTATTATCGCTGCATCTGGTACAGGAACTCAAGAGGTAATGACTTTGTGTCATCATCTAAACCTTGGAATTACACATGCAATTGGTACAGGATCACGCGATGTGAAAGATTTGGTCGGAGGTATCACAATGATTGCTGGATTGCATGCTTTAGAACGAGATCCTTCTATAGAGCTAATTATTCTAGTATCAAAACCTCCAGAAGAAACTACAATGGCTAACGTCCTAAAAGAGATTAACAACTGTTCAAAACCGGTAATAATTAACTTTCTTGGTAAAAAACACGGTTATTGTGAGAATGTAGATCAATCTGTGACAGTTGATACTCTAGAAGAAGCTGCTTATACTGCTTCGACCTTCTTTCAAACAGGAAAACTAACACGAGAACTCGTTCATTTCGATGCTGAACTAGAGATTGATAAAATCTTGAATAATTTAGCTACAACACTCAATCCTGAACAGAAATTTATTCGTGGTTTATTTGCTGGTGGAACATTTACTTTTGAAGCAGTTCAAATCATCAGAGATCTCTTCCCTGAGGATGAATCAATTAATACAAATGTTCATTTGGAGGGTACTACATTTATCGATGATGTTACACAAAGTTATAGACACACTTTAATTGATATGGGAGCAGATGAATTTACAGTAGGTAAACCTCATCCCATGATTGATCAGACGGAAAGAACTCAACGATTCTTGAAAGAAATTCAAGATCCTGAGACAGCAGTAATACTGGTCGACTTCGTCCTTGGATACGGTTCACATCCTAATCCAGTCCTTGATATGGAGGACGCTTTCCAGCTTTGGAAGAAAAAAGAAAGAAAAATTCCAATTATAGCACATGTCTGCGGTACTCAACTGGATCCACAAGATTATGAAGACTCAGTGAACCGATTGAATTCCCATGGTATAATTACGATGCCTACTAATGCTCAAGCAGCAAAACTTGCTACCCTAATCGCTTTGAGGAAGGACTCATCACACATTCAATGAGGTTGGATTGAATTGGACAATAAAATTGATAAACTATTGATTGATGGACCCATGGTTCTAAATATTGGATTACATTCATTTTTTGAAGCATCAAAAGCTCAGGGAATTCCCACGGTTCACATAAAATGGGAACCACCTGCTCAAGGTAATCATGAATTACTTCATCTTTTAGATAGACTACTTTAGATTTAAAAAGAGAGTTTGGTTGAAATGGCAATAAAAGAGAAGATAAAAACTGCAAATGAAGAAGCTCTAAAGAAAATGGCAGAGGTACAACCAATTTTAGTTGACATAGACCTAGCAATCAATGTCATTCCAAGAATGGATAAAAAAACGATTCTCCATGCAGGACCTCCAATAGAATGGGAGAGAATGTCAGGACCAACTCAAGGAGCTATTGCTGGAATATTAGTATATGAGGGCTTAGCTGAAACAATTAAGGACGGTTATTCTATCGCTGCCTCGGGGGAAATAACATTTGATCCAAATCATGATCACGATGCAGTTGGTCCAATGACAGGAGTTACAGCTCCACATCAACCAGTATTTATTCTAGAGGATCCGAAGACAAAAAATCGGGCTTTTTGTACTTTAAATGAAGGTAGAGGAAAAGTTCTGAGATTTGGTGGGTGGAGTGATGATGTTTTAGACCGACTTAAATGGATGAATGACGTACTGGCCCCGACTTTGAAGAAAGCAATTCTTCATTCCAAAGGAATTGATATTAAATCCATAATATCTGAATCTCTTCATATGGGAGATGAAGCTCATAATAGGAATCGTTCCGGTTCGTATCTATTCTTGAGTGAAATCACACCTCACCTACTAGAAACTTCTGACTCCATGAGGGTCAAGGAAGTGTTTGAATTTATTAAGGAGAATGCAGACATTTTCCACTTGAATTTATCAATGCCACATTCCAAACTTATTGCAGATGCAGCACGTGACATAGAATATTGTTCGTTAATGGTTGCCATGGCTCGAAATGGGACAGACATTGGAATTCAAGTCTCTGGACTAGGTCGTTCATGGTTTACTTCGCCCGCGACAATGGTTGATGGACTATATTTTCCAGGATACTCAGATGCAGATGCTTGCCCCGATTTAGGAGATTCTACAATATCCGAAGTAATTGGTATAGGTGGGTTTGCAATGGCAGCTTCTCCAGCAATTGTATCATTCGTGGGTGGTTCGGCATCAGATGCGGTATCAAGAACTGAGAGAATGTATGAAATAACTGAAGGTATAAGCAAAGCATTTACAATCCCAATTCTGAATTTTCGAGGAAGCCCAACCGGAGTTGATATCCGACGAGTTGTAGAACTCAACGAAACTCCACTCATTAACACTGGTATCGCTCATAAAGAAGCTGGCATAGGACAAATTGGTGCGGGGTTAACCTCTGCTCCAATCGGTATGTTTCAAGACGCACTACGAACCTTTGGCCAAAAATATCTAAATTCTTAATGTTTTATTTGGATGCAAATAAAAATGAATAGGATCACTAATTCTCACTCTTCCGGACATTCTCATGAAGCTATTGCTCTTAGAAAGGAGCTACTTGACTTATTAGAGAATGCTAGTATACGAATTGAGTTTTTAAGCGCAGCAGCAACCCCACTTGTGTCTGTTGCTATGTCAGCGTCCGTTTTAACTTTTCTTTCTCTTCAATTCTTTTTTAGTGGTACAGTATCTTCTACCCGATTGATCGCTGGTATTAATATTCTAATGTTACTTTGTATGGTTTTCATTTCACTTATTACCCAAATTATGATTCACCGTGCTCGTTTACGACTAGCTCGTGTGAAACATGATATAAATGTTGAAAAAATCTTGGACCGTAAGCAATTTACTGAAGATGAACATACTGCACTCATTAAGTTAAGTCATCTAGCGATTAAAAGCAAGTCAACAATTGATCGAATCCAATGGTTATACAATCATGGATTGTTCCAGCTGTTATACCTCTTGATTACGGTAACAGTAGCGGGACTATTTTTAATCACACTTAGCGAAATTCCTTTGAGAATTTGATCTTTAGAAAATTCTTTATTAAATTTGAAAATCACGGATTATATGCCATTTCAGCCTCTTTAGGAATTGAAGGCCCATTGGGAGTCCAATCTACTTCTTGATGTTTGAAGTATGTGTTGTAGAGAGTTGCATACTCCCCATCTAAAGAAAGAAGAGCATCGTGTGTACCTTCCTCGATTATCTTTCCGTGATCAATTACGATGATTCTGTCTGCATTTTTAACCGTAGAGAGCCGATGTGCTATCACTATTGAAGTTCTTCCCTTCATTAATTCCTCAAGCGATTCTTGGATCATCGATTCCGTATAGGCATCAACAGATGATGTAGCTTCATCTAGAATTAATATTTTAGGATCTGCCAATAATGCGCGAGCGAAACTAATTAGTTGTCTCTGGCCAGTGCTAAGTAAAGAGCCTCCTTCACCAACAGATGTATTTAAACCATCTTTCAGATATTCGAGAATTTCCTCGACCCGAGAAATTTGTAAAGCTTGCTTTAAATCTTCTTCTGAGGCATTTTTTCGTCCATATGTAATATTTTCCAAAATTGTACCATTAAATAAGAATGGAGTTTGTAGCACAACTCCCAAATGGTTTCGATAACTCTTCAATTGATAATCTCGAATATGGGTACCATCAACCAAAATTTTTCCCTTTTGGAATTCATAGAATCGGGTTAGTAATGCAATAATCGAAGTCTTACCTGCTCCAGTGTGTCCTACTATTGCTAACTTTTCTCCTGGATTGATTGTCAATGAAAAATCCGTTAATACTGGAGATTCAGGAACATAAGCAAAGTCTACGTGTTGAAAATCAATTTTTCCAGTAATAGTTTCCTTTTCTACATTCCCTAAATCTTGAACAGAAGGTTCAGTATCAATTACTTGGAGAATACGCTCGAACGCAGCAAATCCAGCTTGAATTTGTGTGTAAAAACTAATGAGCTGAGTAACTGGAAAAAAGAAATTATTCAGATAAGATATGAATATGAAGAGATAAGCAGCAGTAATAATACTTGTACCAGAAAGAGCCAGCTCCCCTCCTACAAGAAGGATTAGGACGGTTGCAGAGGCGGAGAGTAGCTCTACGAAAGGAAAAAATAGCATCATAGAAATACTACGTTTAAATCCCGCCTGAAAGTGTTTCTGATTGATCTCCTTGAAATCATCTAATGATTCTTCTTCCACCCCAAAAGCTTTGGAAACTTGTATTCCATTCACACTTTCTGCAATAGCTGCGTTTACTGATGCATGTGCCTTTCTAAAACTCATACTTGTTGAACGTGCAATTTTTCTAAACAAAAAACTAATTAAGATTAAAGCGGGTACAACAGAGGCGGTTATTAGCGCTAATTGTAAATTTATAAGTGCCAGAACAAAAAAGACAGCAATAATTATCAAGAGCTGGCCAATTACTACTAATACAATGGATACCGCTCCTCCATAATCAGCAGCATCGCTTGAAACACGAGAATTTAATCTTCCACTCCTATGCTGATCGAAGAACTTCATATCTTGTTTCTGTAATGCATCAAAAATATCTCCACGTAAGGTCACCATGAAGAACGGAACCACTTTAGCCACTTGTACATTAATAGTATAGTCTCCTATCCAACTTAAGACAGATAATAATAAGTAGCACATCCCTGCAAAGAAGATTACTGTGAAACTTACCCCAGTAAGGTTGGAAACGTCTAAAGTCTGAATTAAATATCCAAAAATAAGGGGATTCAAAAGGCTTATGAGAGTTAAGAAGATGGTGGTAGCTGATGAAATAATGATTGGCCTTCTATATGGAGCTAAGCGTTTTATCGATCTTTGTACAAGCTCACGATCACTATATCTTCTCTCGTCTTCTGATCGTTCTATTCCTTCAAATATCCATCCCATTACATATTTCCTCCATTTTCATTAGAACTTATCTGTTCTAACGATGGTAGAACTGCATGTTTACCAAAAATTCTACGATAATCAGGTGATTGACGTATCAGCTTTGAATGATGGCCTCTTGCCACAATTTTGTTCCCTTTAATTACGAGTACGCAATCAGCTCGTCTGATTTGTGATAATCTGTGTGTTATTATGAATGTTGTTCGGCCTTGACTCACTGCGTTGATGGCTTTCACTATTTCCTCTTCAGTTTTAGAATCGACTGATGAAGTTGAATCATCAAGTATCAGAATCCGTGGATCAGTCAAAAATGTTCTTGCAAGGGCAATTCTTTGACGTTGTCCTCCAGAAAGCTGACTTCCTCCCTCTCCAACGTAACTGTCATACCCTTTAGGAAATTCAGAAATAAACTCATGAGCTTGAGCCAATTTCGCTGCTTCCATAATCTTTGCTTCAGTTGCATCTCTTGCTCCGAATGCAATATTTTCACGAATAGATCGTGGGAATAGATAAACATCCTGTTCTATCAATCCTATTCGTTTTCTTAAGCTCTCTAAAGGAATTTTTTGTATGTCAACATCATCTAAAAGAATTTCCCCTGAATAATCATATAGTCTCAGTAACAATTTTGTTAATGATGATTTACCAGACCCTGTAGGGCCTACAATGGCAATCATCTGACCTGGTGCCACATTGAATGATACATCGTCTAGAATCGGGCCTTTAGAGGTAGGATATTGGAATGAAACACCTTTGAAGGTGATTTTCCCTTGAATATTACCTATTGTTTCAATTTTCTTCTCAATAGCATCCTCTCCCACTTCTTTCATTTCCATATTGTATATACGTCTGGCGCCAGCCAAACCTCCATTATACAACACGACTGCAAAGGAGATGATATAAGTTGGACCAATTAAAGTGAATAAAATACCAGTAAATCCTATCAATGTCCCAATTGTTAATTCTTCAGCTAAAATGAGTAATGATCCAATAAGAACGGAAGTTCCAGTTGTAGCAAACAGAATAAGTGTCGGAAAATATCGTGCCTGCAATATTTGACGCTTATACCATGTATCTCTGAAGTCTAATACATATTCCATAAACTTTTTTCTCTCATAGGTTTCCTCTGCAAAGGCACGAACTACTTCTGCTCCAGTAATATTGTCTTGGACTGCTGTAGCAATAGCACTCCACTTTCTCATGAATGTGTGGCTTATTGGAGCCATTTTTTTATTATAACTAAAAACAGCCCATAGATACACGAGAAAAAATGGAATTGATAATATTAAGAGCTGGGGAGCGTTGAGTACTGCTATTATAAGTACTGCAGCAATGGTTACAGAGATGAACACATCTGCCATCATAGAAAATCCTGGAGATATCAATCCGCCTACTTGTGATAAGTCGTTGGTTGCTAAAGCCATTAATTCCCCAGTTCTAACTGAATCATGAAATTTCAACGGTTTCTTCTGCATTGAATCAAAGAACTCTTCACGAATTCGTCTTTGGGAAGTCCAAGAAAGCCACTCATTAGCAATTGAGGTTATGACACCCACAAAAAAACGTAGAATTCCAAGTACGAGAATAAGAAACACGAAATCTCGAAGAAGGTCAAGCTGTTCACTATTTGTTAAGAGATTTTTTTGATCAATGATCACCTGATCTAGTGCCTGTCCCAAGAAAATCGGAATCAGCATACGAATCAATATTGATACTGATGTTCCAATAAAAATGACTACTAAATTCAAGGGATTAGCTAATAAATGACCAAGGAACCACCGAGAAAACGATTTAGAAGAAATCTCTTTCTTTGCAGTAAGTACCGCCATATTAAGAGAGTGGGTTATCGAGTATATATACAATTCACTCTTGGTAAGATTATCCTAGTATTTTGGTAGATTATAATTACTTTTTTAGGAAGAGTCGTCCTTCTGCACTAGCAATTATATCATCTCTTTCCCATAACATAGGATGATACTCTCCCTTATACCAAATAGGAATCAGATCAGCGTAATGTGGGCTAGCCAAATGTCCCGATTGACCAGGAGCAAATATCATTAATGATTTTGATAGATCATTTAAATCAATTATTTGTCTATGAGAGGGAGCCCATGCATTAACGTCATATGGGTCATCAGCATGGATTGCAGTCTGACATAAGGTATCTGTATCTCCACCTATGGGAATATTACCACGATTGAACACTTGATCGAGAGGCTTTCTTAATCCCATTGCATGTGGGAAGTGAATTTTATGTAGTTTCCCCCATTGCCATTCTGTGGGTTTTTTACCATATGTCTGGGATAACCAATCTATACTTTTCTTCATATTGCGGTTGAGGATATTTTCTACTCCACCAGCTTCTTTAATCCACCAAGAGGTCGGTGTTTTGAGTAATCGCAAGATTATGTATGTATCGTGACCATAAAATTCATTAGCGTGGTATAAAACTGGATTAAAGCCTTTCCCCATAATTTCGAGAACTAAACCTTCACTTAATCCAACACTTAGAATATCACGGACGAGATTGTATCGCAATACTTCATAAATTGTGCCACCAATTGAATCGGGAGATAATACTCCATTCCATGAAAGTAATAGGTTAAATGCTTCTAATAGCTTGGGATCATTGGATAATTTGAAATCCTTTTTTCGCAAAAAGTTCACGAATTCTTGTCCAGGTAAACAAGTAAAGTCCATTTGCAATGATTTGAAATCTTCTACAGAGAGTTTACCTCCTTTAGCTGATAAATATTGTTCAAAGCGCTTAGCTCTAGCTCCATTCATCCACATGTTGCCTAAAAAGTAAGGAAAATCATCGGGTACTATCTTATGATTACAATTGATTATATATCCCTGTTTTGGATTGAGTGCATGAGGCATTGATTCAAAGGGTACTATTCCTTGCCAATCATATAAATTATCCCATCCTGGAACAGGTATATCACCTTTGTGATTGCTACTCCGAACTGGTACTTTACCTGTTACCCAATAACCAATATTGTTATCCACATCGGCATAGGACATATTTAATTGTGTAGCATCAATAAGTTTCATAGCTTCTACAAACTCGTTCCAATTGGATGCTTTATTCAGTGACATATATCCTTCTAATGCTTGACTGGGTTGTAACGCCATTGATTTTATTGCTACTCGAACATTTGTCCCCTCTATGACATCACTTATTATGGGACCGTGACGAGTGATCATAACAGTCTCAATGTGAGGTTCTGCTTGTCCCTTGATTATGATCTTTTCTTTGATAATCTCAGCCTCAACAAATTCTCCATTCACCTCGTACTGATTGGGATTATCTTCACTAATTTTTTCAATAAATAAGTCCTCAGCATCTGTAAAAGCTAATGTACTTCCCCAAGCGATATTTTGATTGTGTCCTACGAGGATGAGAGGTACTCCACTCAAAGAAACCCCGGATACATTGAATCCACCCCCCACTAGGTGAGTTTCATACCAAATACTAGGTAACATTAAGGAAAGATGCATGTCATTGCATAAGTAAGTATGTCCAGATGCACTTCTTTCTTGAGACACAACCCATGTATTACTCCCCTGACCTCGTGTCAAAAAAGGACCTTTAGCTCCAGTTAAGATGCCATCTTTACTCAATACATTGAATTCAATACCGTTAGGAAGTGTAATTGGATGAGTAGCAGGATATTTTACTTCTAATTCGGCCGCATGGTCACTTCCTACTTCCTCAATGATTTTTGACCTTATAAGCTCTCCATACCAAGCATGAGACAATTGCCAAAGCATTACTCTAGTGAAAGAACAACAGTCTTCTGGTGTCCACATCTGAGGTTTATATCGAAGAAGAGTAAATTCTACTGGAAGTTTTGACTTTTTATGATTAAGGAATGCATTCACTCCATCCACATATGCCTGCATACATTCTTTCACCTTTTCAGAGGTATTTTCCCAATCGATTTTACCTAGCCGAGAAAAACCGAATGTTCGTGCCGTACGATCCGTTTCAAGTGCAATTTCCCCAAATATTTCACTTAAAGTCCCGTTTGCAGTCCTTCGATTGAGTTCCATTTGCCACATTCTATCCTGTGCCTGAACAAACCCTTGTGCGAAAAATAAATCATAAGCATGGTCAGCAAAGATGTGAGGAATTCCCCATTTATCTCTTATAATCTCAACTGACTTTCCTCTAAGTCCTTCGACCTCTAGTTCTCCATCAGTTACAGGAAGCCTTCGTTTACTTATCTGAGTTAATGTAAATCGCATTATTTTGCCTAAAACCAATTTTTATATCCTCTTCAGTATCTGTGGTTTTTCAAATTATTGCATTGGACAACTATGGAGGAATTCTTAAACTTTTAGGATGAACTTCTTTGTTAAAGTATGAAAAAAGGTCTCTCTTAGAAATAGAACGCGCAAATTGGGATATTGAGGTCAGAAGATCGGTTGGAGAACTAAAAGGGGAATTCTTAATTTGATATCTGTCTACAAGAGTTTTTTATTGAAGAACTAACCTCTTAATAACGACATTAAATTACTGTAAATTGGCAATAACCAATATTTATGGTTGCTAGGATTTGGGAAGAGTACAAGGAAGAGTACAGTGAATACTAGGTCTATTTCTATTTCCTAAACCAATTGCCAAGTTCTAATACTATATATAACCTCCAGTGAAGAGTACTACCAATGGTTTCAAGTAAGAAAGAGGTAATCTCAGTTCAAAATGCCCGAGTCCATAACCTCCGTAATTTATCTGTAGAAATTCCTCACAATCAGCTTGTGGTAATCACAGGAGTTTCAGGTAGTGGAAAATCAAGTTTAGCATTTGATGTAATATTTGCAGAAGGACAAAGACGGTATGTAGAGTCTTTATCCGCTTATGCTCGTCAATTTCTCGGAAGGATGCAAAAACCTGACGTCGATCTAATTGAGGGCTTAAGTCCAGCTGTTAGCATTGAACAAAAAACCACGAGTAAAAACCCTCGGTCAACAGTTGGTACCCAAACTGAGATATATGACTATCTTCGTCTTCTTTATGCCAACGTGGGAATTCCTCATTGTACATCTTGTGGAAAGGAGCTAAAGATTCAAACACCTCAATCGATAGCTAGAACACTTCACTCGTGGGAAGAAGGGACACGTATCAAAATTTTAGCTCCTATAATTAGGGGAAAAAAGGGAACCCATCATACTCAATGGGATCACTTAACAGAACTAGGTTATGCACGTGTGAGGGTCGATAATGAGGAATACGAGTTAGCTGATCCACCTAAACTAGATCGCTATAAAATACACTCCATTGAAGTCATAATTGACAGACTGGTAATTAATGAGCAGTTAGCTAAATCACGTCTAATTGAAGCTATTGAGCAAGCACTTGCTCTAGGGGAAGGGTTAATGATTGTCGTAAAGATTGAAAATGGTACTAAAAACGAAATAGATAACTTGTTTTCTGAGAATTATGCCTGTGCGGATTGTTCCTTATCTTTTGAAGAACTAAAACCCAGAAATTTTAGTTTCAACTCTCCTTGGGGAAGCTGTCCTGATTGTCAAGGTTTAGGTAAAACGCTAAAAATTGATCCCGACCTGATTATAACTAATCGAGACTTAACATTCCGTACTGGGGGAGTCATGGATAAATCCCTTGAACCTGGAACTTGGCGATATTCATACTATACAGCTCTTTCTAAGGCGTGGGATGATTTTTCTATAGATACACCTCTCAAAGAACTTTCTGATGAGGTCATAAACCGTCTTCTTCATGGCTCAAACAAAAATATTAGTGTAGTATTTGAGTCTGAAAAGAGTCGATGGGAATCAAAGCAACATCAGCATGAAGGTATTGTTAATACTATTTGGAGACGGTATCGAGAAACTAAATCGGACTATTCCCGTCGATATTACGAAAATTACATGCGAAAAGATCTCTGTGAAACCTGCAAGGGAAAAAGACTAAAACCATCAAGTTTAGCTGTTACAATTAATGAGAAAAGCATAGTAGATATCAGTAATACTACCATCGAGCAATGCTTGCGGTGGATTGATGAAACACGAGGAGGTCTATCCAAAACTCATCAAAAAATTGCAGCAAACATATTGCGGGAAATCGAAAGTCGACTGAAATTTCTCATCTCTGTCGGTTTACCCTATCTCACATTGGATAGAGCCTCAATGACTTTGAGCGGCGGAGAATCACAACGTATACGATTAGCAACACAAATCGGATCCGCATTGGTTGGAGTAACCTATGTTTTAGATGAACCCAGTATTGGGTTGCATGCCCGAGACCAAAATAAACTGCTCACCTCATTGAAAAATTTACGTGCTATAGGAAATACAGTTATTGCCGTCGAACATGATCACCAAACCATACTTTCAGCAGATCATGTGATAGACCTTGGGCCTGGTCCAGGTATTCATGGTGGTACGCTTGTTGCCCAAGGTACTCCCGATGTGATAATGAAATCCCCAAAATCACTAACTGGAGCTTATTTATCTGGGAAAAAAGTTATCGCAATCCCTAAAACTCGGATAAATGGGAATGGGAATAAAATTTCGATCCTTGGTGCAAGTCAGAATAATCTCAAGAACGTGAATGTGGATTTCCCACTGGGCAAATTCATTTGCCTGACGGGAGTATCAGGTTCAGGTAAATCCACTTTAATGAATGACACTCTCTACAAAGGTTTAATGAAATATTTACATGGTTCAAAGGTGAGAGTTGGCAAACACAACAAATTTGTTGGACTAGAATCAATTGACAAGGTTATAAATATCGATCAAAGTCCCATTGGTCGAACTCCGCGTAGTAATCCCGCCACATACACGGGTGTATGGGATCACATTCGTCAGCTATACAGTCAGATCAAAGAAGCTAAATTACGAGGGTATAAACCAGGAAGGTTTTCATTCAATGTAAAAGGGGGAAGATGTGAATCCTGTCATGGTGGAGGTCAGATTAAGATTGAATTATCTTTCCTACCTGATGTTTGGATAACGTGTGAAGATTGTAAAGGGAAACGTTATAATGCAGAAACACTTGAAATTCGATATAAAGGCAAGAATATTTCAGATATCCTTATTCTAACCGTTGAAGAGGGATTGGATTTCTTCACAAATATTCCCCCAATAAAGAAGAAATTACAAACCATAGTTGATGTTGGACTTGGCTATATACAAATTGGTCAGGCTGCTACCACTTTATCAGGTGGTGAAGCCCAACGGGTTAAGCTAGCAAAGGAATTATCAAAGAAATCAACTGGAAAAACTTTTTACATTCTAGATGAACCGACCACGGGCCTATCAACTCATGATATTTCTTTTCTGTTGACCGTTCTACAGAGATTGGTAAAAGAAGGAAACACCGTTGTGGTAATTGAACACAACCTAGATGTGATTAAAACCTGTGATTGGATAGTCGAATTAGGTCCAGAAGGTGGAGATAACGGTGGTTTAATCCTCGCAACGGGAACTCCAGAGCAAATCTCTCAAATAGACTGTCCAACCGGATTATTTTTACGAGAAATCTTAGAAGAGTATTCAACAACTACTTCAAATGCCACTAGTTTGGTTAAAACAACCGAATAGATTTTTTAGGATCTTAGACAAGCCTAAATCATCTTTCCTTAGTTTTCTTGATCACATAACTGTATTCATAAACAAGCGTTTTTATCTGATGCCAACATAATTTGTAAGTACTGAATGTTAGGTAGAGCAATTCTGCAATGACCCGAAAAAAACAAACAAAACTATTCGAGGAATCTCAACTACTTACAATTGACGAGATAAAGCGATTAACGAACTTAGTTTTTATTCCTTCGGGTTATACTGTTCAATTGAAGGATGTCGAGAATAAAATACTTTGGGAGGATTCTCAAACTACACTGCTTCGTGGTGACAATAGAGGCCAACAGTGTTATAAGGTTAACTTTGGAAGAGATTATCCATGCCCACATTGCACAGCATTGAAAAGTATAGAAAACTTAACTCCTCAAATAAAAGAAGATAGAAGTATTATTGATGGTAAATGGTTTCGTGTAGTTGCTCTTCCAATAATGTTTCAAGGAAAAATTGCAGCAATTGAGTTGATCCAAGATATTACCTCAGAAAAACTTCAAAAGCAGTTTTTTGATTCTCTACTATCTAAAGACTCGTTAGTTCTTAATATTGTAAGACATGACATTCCAAATTACTTAAATATTATCAATATGGCATTAGATAGTCTCAAAATATCGAAAAACTTTGGAGAAGAGGAAAAAAGGTTTCTGGAGATTGCTCAATCTAATACCGCACATACAATTTCAATCTTAGAGGAATTACGAGATTTAAGTAGACTTGAAGATCCCCTCACAAATTTAGAACAGGTAAAATTAATTCCAATTCTCCAACAAAGTATAGAAGAAATATCCTCAATGTATACAGATAAAACTCTACAAACAAATATCGATATCCAGATTCCAGAGGATAGCGCTATCATATGGGCAAACAAATTATTAACAGATATTTTTCTAAACATCCTAACGAATACTGTAAAATATTCACCTGCTTCCATAGTGCAAGTAGATATTTCAATAACGATATACGTGGATGATCAAGAATATATTCAAGTTAAATTTGATGATTATGGAACTGGTATCCCGCCTGAGATTCTAGAAGTTTTATTTAATCGAGCAGCTAGAATAGATCATGGATGGAAAGCATCAAAGGGATCAACAGGTCTTGGAGTCTCTATAATTAAATCTCTTGTTGATATATTTGGGGGGAATCTCTTTTATTTAAATAGAATAAAGAATGATTGGACCAAGGGAACTACGGTAATTCTACGCTTTCCTCAAGTTCGTGGAGAGGTTTGAAGGAAAAAGACACGTTAATACTTCATATAAAATTAATATAAACTTGGTTAAATATTTGGAAGGTTTGTATCCATTCGTATTTCTAGTCTAAAGATATTTAAATACTTCAAGATTCACTATACTTGCAAAGCAAGTGTTAAAACAAGTGTCTGAAAATTCCTATTCCTTTAAAGAAGGAATAAATTTCGTAGTCTGAAGTATTAGACGGGAAGTGGGTGATCATCAGTATAAAGATACTGATACAGACTGTGTTTTCAATAACAACGCTTTAGATATAACTAAAATATCGAAGGTATTAAACATGATAAGAATAAATTCAAAATATAATGGTACCGCCACTCTTGGCGCAGCTTTTTACTCCGTATTCACATCGGTAGATAATAAAAGACATATTAAACCTGAACCTTATGTTCCGATTAATATGCGTGGTGCTTAGTCAAATCTAAGCTACACTTTTCCCCTATTTTTCATATACGCACATAACTATTGGAAAGAATTACCAATCTCTTATACCGCTCATAACTGCCATGAACTCGGTTTGCCATTCGGAGAACCCTTGAGGAGTGTCAGGATATCTCTCAAATAGTCTATTAAACTTTTGTACCCCTTTTACAATTTTGTATAAGTTTAACAGAAGATCATATCTCGGGAATCCCTTGAATATAATTTTAATGATCTCTTTCTTTCCTAAACCTTTCCCACCATGCAACGTCATAAACTGATCCTGTGTCAGAATTTTGCGTTTAAAGAGATATTCTAGTCCTGGAGTCTTCACTTTACGTAATGCTTCTGTAAACAATTGCAATTTTGTGTGTGAAAGACCAAAATCTTTCATAACCGCAACATTATATCCCCACAATTGGTGTGTGCGTATATCTCCTGCTTTTAAAGCCTCTGATGCAACTTTTCCTGCATAATATCCTGCTGAAAGAGCTGGACCATGACCTTCAGCTGAAAATGGATTAACATGGAATGCACTATCCCCAGCTGCTATAAATCCATCAGCAACCGCGTTCATTAAAGGATAACGAGTTGGAATGGTGTACCCTCCTTTGTCTTCTATCTCATAGGTATCTGGTGGATAGTATTTATGGAGAACTTCTCTAAATAGCTCTTTCATCCCTTTTTCAACGGTCATATCGAGATACCATCCGATTCCGATATTTAATCTTTTAGTTCCTTTACTGAAGATCCAGAAATACCCTGGTTCGGGTATTATACTATCATAAATCAGAAGGATTTTCTTTTTATATGGATGGTCTTCCTTAAGACGAATGATCTCCCGATAAGAGGCCGCTACATCTCTCTTTTCCATTTTTTTCTCTAGATCAGGGAAAAACTCAGAAGGTATCGTTTTTCGAATCTGATAATTGCGTCCACTACAATCGATTGTAATTTGTGCATATATCTCAATGGGTTCTTTAGCCCCCTTTTCTTTGACTACTGCTCCTTTAATACCAGTTTCATCTACAATCGCACTAATTGCCTTGGAATTAGCACGTACTTCTACACCATTGTCTACTGCTATTTTCAACAATCGCTGTCCATATGGATGTCGATTAAGAACAAAACCATCTCCAAATAACGGAAATGTTACCTTTTCTGTCTGAAAAACCAATGCATCAACGATATCTGCTACTTCTTCTCCATGTGGAAATTTGATACCCAGTTCTTTATCTAGCATCTTTAAAGGACCAAGATTAATTGCATCTCCGCAGGTTTTATTCCCAATTTCCTCATATGGTTTAGCATCTATTAAAATCACACTATGTCCCTTTTTTGCAACAGTTATTGCAGAAAGAACTCCAGCAGGGCCACCACCAACCACTAAGACATCTGTAGTTACCATTTTATCCACTTTCGTAACATCTTGAGAAAAAATCCCTCTGATTAAAAAGAAAATCGATTACCACTCTCGTATGGTATTTCACAAAACTTTTTTAGTCGTGTTCCTAAACCTAGACAAATCTCACTAGAAATGCTCAGTTGAGCGAAAATCGGAATATGATCTGAAGTGAAATTAAACCAACGACGATTGTATCTAAATAATTGGGCATTGATGACCACAGGTGATCGTGTAATGTGGTCTTTTGGTGATATCAATCAAGAAAAACAACAAATGACACTTGATTTTATCACTGCTTTATCCAAGCTCGGTCACGAAATATGGGGTAAGGATCAATCAATAGGAACAATCCGATTACGCTATGCCACTCCCCACCCTAGTCATGCCCGAGAAATCATGATCATTGATTTACATCGGAAATATAATATAGTAATTTCAGACCCTCTTGTTACTACACGCCTTTTAAGAAAGATTACTGTTGACGCTGATCAATCCCAAGATTTTGATAATATTCGGAGTATCCTCGCAGGTTCTGCAGCTGTTACATACTCAAAATTCTTTTCAGAAGGGAGTACGTTAGAACCTTCTCTTGTTGATGAAATCTTTCAAGAAGCTGTTACTGCTGTGACCTTCAACAAAAAAGTTACTGTAGGTAATGGAGAATGCTCATTTTCTGCACTTTCAGTTGAGGAACTCCTGTTCTTTCATGCATTACTCAAAACTTTATTTGAATCTCATTCCCAATACTCAAACTTTCCCGAATCTCGTCCTTGGGGTGTAGTTCATTCCAGTACAGGTGCACAAGTGTACCTCGAACATCAACCTCCGATTGATGGTGCATTAATTAGTGCTTTTTCATCAGTGACGGCAGCTTACTGTAATTTACTATTTTCTGCCTATCCTGCCAGGCTTGTGTTTGGATATGATGCATCTTCAGGTATGGAGTTTATTACAACACCAAATAACATTTTTGTAATCAATAACCCTCAACGACTCCTCAAACTCCAAAAATTTGTACGTCAATGGAAAAAAGTACCTAAAAATATTAAAGAGGATCTTATTCCAGCAATGAAATCATATTTTGTGGAATTAACAGTTTTAGAGGAACGACAAAGACTTAAATCTCTAGAATTTCATCAAGTGATAAACAATCTAACACATATGGGAATTCGACGAGCCAGAGAATATAAAGAATCATAGAGGAACTGAAATATCTGCAATTAATGGATGTGTACTTTCTATCAATTCCTCCACAGATATATAGAGATTTTTACCCAATTTGCCACCTCCACCGTATACATTTTGTTGGTTTAAAACGAGTTCATCTAGAATTGTTGGTATTTGAAGACTAATGGGTGGAACATCCCCCACATAATACCCTGTATATTTTTTCACTTTTTTCGGAGAAGCTAAGGTTATATCTCTTACAAGTAATAGTTTTTTTAATTTTGATGTCTTGATTCTACGGTTTCCTTGTAGGATAACCAGATACAAGTTTCCTGTAGAGTCAATCACAAGAATTGATTTCACAGTTTCTTCACGTTCACACTTTAACACCGTACATATCTCTTCTACAGTTCGTGTGGGCGTATCTGTGTTTATAATCGATGCTTGCAATCCATTATCCGTAATATAGTCAGTTAAATTCATTGGAAACCCCGAGGTACAATTTCAACCTCAAGTTTCCCCAGAATAATGTTCTTTAAAAGAGTTTGAGAACTTCGTTCTTATGCTTTACGGGAAGAATATTTACTTAAGAGGAGTTGAACTCTCCGATGTTCCCGAAATCATGAAATATTGGAACAATCGAGAGTTGAAACGGTTTTTAAACGCAGTAGCACCACATTCTACTCAGGAAGAGGAAGAATGGGTTCGTAATACTTGGAACAAAAGAAAAAAAGGAAAATCTTATTTATTTGGGATTGTTCTCCTTGAATCCGACCTTTATATTGGAAATGTGGAGGTTGGAATAAAAGATTCAATAAGTCGTCGTGGTATTCTCGGTATAGTAATTTTTAATCAAATGTATTGGGCTAAAGGACATGGTACAGAGGCTATAGAATTAATACTCGAGTATGCCTTTACCACATTAAATATGCATTCTGTAGAACTGGAAGTATTCTCAAATAATCCAAGAGCACAACGGTGTTATGAAAAAAATGGATTTAAAAAGTCTGGAATCCGACGTGAAGCCCTATTTATTGATGGAAAGTATCTAGATAGCTTCTTAATGGATATTACTAAGGAAGAATGGAAATTAGTCAATGTTTAACCTAATTACTTTTTTTTACGACTTCTAGGGTTAATAATTGCCTCTTGAATCCCCATGAGCTCAGTATCTAATTCATGGGAGTTACCATAGCTACATATGCTTTTTAGAATACATTTCTCACACAGAGGATTTGTCTTATTGCACACCTGCTGACTGTGACTTACGATTAAGGCATGAAACTTACCTAGCGTATAGTAGTCAGAGGGAAGTGAATTTAGAATAGTCTCTTGAATGGACTCATATCTTTTCTTCAAATATCCAATTTCACTATATATTCGAGCAAAAAATCTTCTGGTATAGGTACCAACAATAGGGATTGGTTCGTAAAAACAATAAACGAGTATGCTGTCGGCTGTTTCCTTACCAACACCCTTAATCTGTAACAGCTCCCCTCTCGTAGGAATGAAAGATCCTTGCGAGGGGATCTCTGTAAACAGTTGTGCAAGAGATAATAAAGACTTAGCTTTTTGTTTATAAAATCCAGCTGGTCTAATCAAATCCTCCAGCTGTTCCGTCTCCATAGCAATAAGTTGCTTAAAAGATTTAAGATTATTTCTGAAAAGATTTGATATTGCTAAATCTACATTATTCCAATTTGTATTCTGAACCAGAATGGTGCCTATAGCGACCTCGAAAACCTCTTCTTTTGACTTTTTCTTAAGCCAGAGTAACCAAGTATTATGATGAGGTTCGATACGATTGTAGGTTTCTGTCAATAACTGATAGAGCTTTCTCATCTTTAACGTTACCACTTTTTTCGATGCAGAAATTTATTAACCAACACTCTCTCAATATTCAGTCTCTTCACTAATAATGTACGATTCACTAGCATACTAATTCAAACATCATATGCGTTCCTAAAACGAATTGTTAATAAATACCTACTTCGGTTAATAATTGATTACTTCCACTTTACTTTGTATGACATATTGTCGGATTAAGGTAAAGAAAGAATGGAAATTTAGGATGTTTTGTCTAGTCATATTCAAATAGCATAAGAATGTGTTTTGATTTGTATGTCGAGTAATGAATCAGAAGCTCAACTAGAGGTCATTGCATGGCAAGTGATGATTGTCTCAGTTTTTCGACATACAGAAAGACAAACTTTAAATTTATTACTTTCTCTTTTGGGTATTTCATCAATTGATGATGCTTCCCGCTTAATAGAACAAATTTTTGAATTAATCAGGAAGGGAATCATCTATATCCCCGAAGCAAGATTGGAAATCTTTCATGAAGCTCCAGAACTAGTTGATGTCTATTTGATCAAAGACTTTGATGTTGCAATGCGATCTTTAGTTGAAGAATTATCTGAATTAAGAGTAAGACTAAGTCAACTTGAGCAACTAGATTTCATCCCTCAAAAAGTCCATATTGATTGGAAAAATTACGTCGAGGGAAAGTACATTGATTCAAGCAAGAATTACTAATTTTTTTTAAGTCGGATTCACACTCGAAGAAAAACGAATGAATTTGATCAGTGGTATCCCTTTTTAATGTTCTCATAACCCTCCTTAAATCCTCCCCAGAGAATATCATTAAGAAAATTCATTTTGGAAATTGCTGCAAATGACTAAAATCTCCGTTGAGGTTCCTCAACATATACTTGATGATCTCCAGGATCATATAGGAACGGATAAGAAATTTGTAAGCTTAAGTGATGCCATACGTGCTGCATTAAGGAAGTTATTAGACTCTCTTGATGAAATTGATAAGCGTCATGAAAGAGGAGCAGAATCTCGCTTGGATAATCAACCAAACAACACGGCTCTAGAATAATAACTGTATATTGGAGAATAAATAACAATGGAAACTTTAATCGTTGTAATAGGAGTCTTTCTAACACTCGGATTGTTCACATATTTAGTCGCAAAGTATACTGCAGTAACAAATTCGTATCATGGATTGTTAGCTAGTTACATTCTATTCCTTACCCTCGCTCAGTTTTTTGCATCAAAAATCGCATTCTTTGACCTAGATTTCATTTTCTTAGGTACTTTTACTGCCCCAGTTGGAGTAATAGTCTTCCCTTTTACATTACAAATAACTGATATGGTGAATGAGAAATTTGGAAGACAAGCAGTTTATAATATGATATGGATCGCTTTGGTAAGTCAAATAATGATGGTTATTTTTCTAATTTTTGCCATGTATCTACCTGTCGCCTTTGAACCTGAAGATCCATTCTCTGCGTTTGCAGTTGTTCCTTCTCTTACACTTGCTTCATGGATAAGCTTTTTCATAAGTGAAAGATTCGATGCTTGGATCTATGACAATCTAAGAATCTGGATACGGAAGAAAACCGATAAAGAATCAGATTGGTGGCGTTACCTTTGGATTCGCAATGTTTTTAGTGATATACTAAGTTTAGGACTCGACTCATTGATATTTGTACCATTAGCTTTCTTCGTATTTCCCTACATTGATCCATCAAATGACCCCAGCGAATTATCCCTGGTTATAGATCTGATAATTGGTCAAATCGCTGTCAAATGGCTATTAGGTGTAATTGATACTCCTTACATGTACCTAACACGGTATATCTACGATAAGTATTGAGAGATATTACAGTTGTGAGAAGATTTCTAGTACTTTTTTAACTGGTATTTTTTCTCCTTCAGAACTTAATGAATGAAAGAACCTAGTATAGTATTTCAGTCCAATGCCCATTTTAAGTACAAAACGATCGCTTTCCGACAGATCTATTATTGTATCCGTCAATTGGTTTAATTTATCCGTTATTTCCGTCTTTGCTTTCACGAGAATCTCATTCCATTTAATAGGTGAAACCACTTCTATGTACTTTCTACAGATAAAAATAACATCTATACCAACACTATCGGTTCCACGAATCTGAGTACTTGTTTTCATCTCGGAATGAACTGGGTAGATAGTTTTTACAACAAATTCATTCTCAATTAATGTATTAATTAAGATTACCCACGCATCCAAGTCTTTATGGTGGAATGTGAAGATGAACAAGCCATCATCTTTCATAACTCTAGAAATTTCTTGAAAAACAACAGAAAGCTCCTTCCCGTAATGGTCATCGGATTTTCCTCTCTTTACATTCTTCACTATTTCAAGTTTTTTGGGTGAGTATTCTGGTACAAACCAAGGATACGAATCTTTTAATCCCAATCTCAACCACACATAATAAAAGTCTCCGAGCTCTGCATATTGGACGTTGTCATAATAAGGAGGATCAGTAACCACTAGATCTATACTTTTCTCAGAGAGGGGAATTTCGGATGAGGAATGACAATAGAGATAAACTTGGTCAGAGTCTGTCCTTCTCTCGATACTTGAGAACTCGTATGCTACTTCTCGTTCTATAGATGTTCTCATCTGTTTTCGTACAGACTTACCTGAAGAATCGATATACACCTCATAAGGTGCTTTGGAATACTCTTTAATGCTAATCATCTTCTTAAAAAAGTTCTTAAAGGTTCCTGTACCATATCGTGCTCCCCATGGATTATTTTCACAAGGATTCAGAGTTGCAGGATAAGCGTGTTTCCTAAACAAGTTATAGATATAGTGATTTTTTCGATGGTATTCACATAATAGATTGTTGTATTCTAACGCCGTTGAAAAAGTAATTAGTAAAAATTCCCTTGTGTTTTGATCCTTTATCTTGAGTATCCCAGATAGTATTTTACTTAAGGAAAGTAGCTGTCGTTTATTGAACATATCGACAAAGTAAAATATCTGATGATTCAACAACTCTTGTGTTTTAGCACCATCAGGGATCCTTTGTTTTGGCAAAGGTAGAACATTTTGTAAGGCATCGAATTCCACTTCTGACTTCATATACAAGTCTAAATCTGATTGCTGTGCGTTTTTAAATCCACGTACATTGCATTCGCTACAGTAATATTCAATTGCATACATTTTTTCTTGAGGTTTTCCTTGTGTTTTATTTACTTTAGTAATCCGTCCAGTATGTTCACAAGTAGGACAATAGTAGCGTCCCCTTCTTACTAAAAATGATGAAGGATCAAATTCTAGTCTACATTTAGGACAAGTCGATGTAGAATCTCTTTCTGTAGAAAAAAGTTCTCTACAATTAGGACAAATGACATATTGGTTGATTTTATCTTTTCTATTATGAGCGAACACAAAACTACGGAATAAAGGAATAATATTTTTGCATTTTATACATTTAATCTCCTTAATCCAGAAATAATACATTGAATCAGCGATACTATGACATTGTGGACATTCTGTCTTATAATATTGTTGAATATCCAGTTTCACACTTCTAGACAGCGACTCAAATTCTTTCTGTAAGAATCCTAAATCTACATTTTCGACTTCTTTTTTAACTGTAAACCACGCAACGGGATTTAAATCTCCCCCAATAATTTTTGAATAACCTAGTCGGATT
>JAEOTM010000095.1 GCA_016839815.1 Candidatus Hodarchaeota archaeon | reverse complement strand
TAGTGGACTCGCTAGTTTCTAGCGAGACCGGACAAGTATCGCGCCGGGCTCCAGAACCCCTGTGAACTCCACTGGGTTGACTGAAACTCATGATGAAGTTCTGGAACAATGAGGAAACTCGGTGTCATTCTTGCATGTCGCAAGATGAACGAAAATCGCCAGTTCAAATCTGGCCGTTCCCACTTTCTCTTCTATCTCAATTATAACTCTTACTAACGACCTTTGAATTTACCCATAAGTTTCTTTACCTTGCTTGGTTTTTGAATAGAAGACTGAATGTAAGAGAAGATTAAGCAATTTCTGAAATATCTAAAATCTATTTAGTGGTCGATAGGAGGGAATGAGTACCATAAGTTTTACATTAAACAGATAAGCATTATGAGGAAAAAGCATAAAACAGAAGAAAATCAGATCTAGCAGTTAGAAACTCTTCTTTCAGAATAAAGAAGGATCTCATGAGTTGCTACGAACTGATAAATCTGAAAATACAAGTAATTTCATTAGAATTCAATTGGAAGTGACAATTGTTGCAATATTTACATGCTGCATTAGTATTACACTCATCAGGAAAAGGTATTTCTGAAAAAGGAATAACAGCAATCATCAAAGCGGCTGGCGATAAACCAGACGAAGCCAAGATTAAAGCATTGGTTTCAACACTGGAATCAGTAGACATTGATGAAGCTATTAAAGGAGCAAGTTTTGTATCAGCAGCTGCACCTGGAACCACAGGCACAACAGATTCTGGAAAAGAAAAAGCTGCTAGCGCGCCAGAACCCGAAGAAGAAGAGGAAGAAGAAGGCGACGATCTCGGTTTATCTTCACTATTCGGTTAAACACCTTAGGTATCGCTCTTATACCTTCTAAACTAGTTTTTAGTGACTCCCCTACTTCACTAGAGTCATAATTTCTTTCTTTTTATTATTTACATGCAATCTATGCAAGTACAATCTGATTCATTTCAACTTATGTCTGTTTAGAGCAATCTGCACTCTCTAATCGATTCTAAAAGTGTCATTTCACAAAGAAATACTTAAGCAAAAATAGAAATTTAAGAGCTAAGAAATTTATCCTACATAATGAAGAAAGCAGATAGGTAATCAATAAGTATCTTAAGGGATAATGTAACGGGCCGATGGTGAAGCTGGTATCACGCTGCCTTCGCAAGGCAGAGATCGCTAGAAAGCGACTGTATCCCCCGAGTTCAAATCTCGGTCGGTCCACCATTATTAAGATATCAGAGACATTGAATGGAATGTAAATGTCAGTTAAAACAGACACAAATAGAAATGAATTATTAGTTAGTGCTAAAAGGGAGTTCCAAAATGCTGGATATACACTATCTGATAATGAAATTAGCTCCTCCTCATTTGATTTTATAGCTAAGAAGAGGAGCGAGTATACGACTCCTTTTATTACAAAAAAAATGATTATTCGTGTTTTAGCTGAATTAGATTTATTTAAGATACATACATCCCAAGATCTACGGTTAATTGCAAAGTTGATTCAAGGTAATCCTTTATTAATTGCCAAATTTGCAACTGGAAAAAGAATTGAACCATCTACCCTGTATACAAGACATGAAGTACCAGCAATATCATTACAAACATTAAAAGCATTTCTTCAAGAAGAAACTTCCCAGGCAAGACCTAAAATTACTAAAATTATGCGTAGAGGGGGTGTTTTTGTGAATTTATCAACCTCACGCTTAATTGAGAGAAGAAAACAACTCGGTTTCGGAATAAGTCATTTAGCAGAGCAACTTGGAATATCTAGACAATCTCTCTATAAATATGAAAAAGGCGATAGCAAACCAAAATTGGATAGTTACTCACGTCTTATTGAGATCATGGGAGTGAACCTTGAAGATCCTGTTAATATCTTTGAAAAAACTGAGGAAGATTTAGATTTCGCAATTAACAAAATTTTCCGACCTAAATCATCACGACAAAAAGAAATTACGGGTTACCTTCAAGAAAAAGGGATTCAGATTTTATGGTTTAGAAAAGAGCTTTTTGATGGGATGTTTGTCAATGATCAGAAAGAAAAAACTAATGAAAAAGAAATAAATAAAGGAATGTCAATTATTACTGGAGTAACTTCAGAGAATGAAGAAAAAGACAAAGATCGTCTGTCTCTTCTTAATAAACTCTCTTATTTCTTAGGAAAAAAGGGTATCTGGTTTGAAGATGAGGAAACGGTGAATAAATCGAGTTCCATCAAAACTACGGATTTTTTTACAATATTATCAATTTCAGATTTAGAACGGATGGGAAATGAAGAATTAATAAAATTTCTGAAAATTTCCAATACTCTACATTAGTTGAAATCTGAATTTCATGAACGAACTTCAAAATCATGATGATAGAAAGGAAATTAAAACCTCCTCATTTGACCCCGTCCCGTACAATTACAGACATTGTCAGCCCTGAATGGGAAGGTATTAAGATTCCAGTTAAATTTAGGGACTAAAATCTAAATCAAGAAGACATTTCTAAGAAATGGTAAAGAGATTTGAATAATCAGTCTAAAAACTAAGATAGAGGTACTTATTATGTCTAAGAAAGAAAATAATCAAGAAGAAACTAAAGAATCATCAATACCTTGGATTCCTGGCTTTAAAAGACCAACAATTGATTTTAAAAGGCCAAATTTTGAACTTCCCTATGAGGCACCTCATAAATATATCATATTCGTCATTCTCCTCTCTACTATCTTCATACTAGCTGGAGGAATTTATAACCTTACTGAGAATCCTTTACCCATGGGACAGACTTCCTCAGCATTAGTTCCAGTATTTCAATCTCCTAGTGAACAATTTCTGATAGAGTCTTTAATCGCTGGTCTTTTCTTCGGTCTTGGAGCAGGTGGGCTTTTTATGATCAGATATTCAACACGTTTTGCATATGATGTTCGGACATCAATTACTCTCTTAATCCTAGGAATTACTCTTACCATCATCGCTGCTGGTGGGACTGTAATTATGTATGACTTCAAAACAAGTTAGATTTATTGTAACCATCCGTTTTGCCGGGGTTTCAGTCAATTACGACAATGAACTGAATCGTTATTGACCCGATAGCCAAGCGGACGGGTTTATAATCTATACAGCCCTGTATTACGGCGCTGGCCTTGAGTTCTCAATATTAGAGGATAGAGGATAGACAGCCAGTGTACAACTTGTACTCGAGGGTTCAAATCCCTCCCCCGGCGCTTAAATCCTAATCATGTACGAATTTTCTTCTGAGGTTGTTCCACTTCATATTTAGAGTATTATTGTATAATAAGAGGAAGCTTCTAAGGAGGTAGAGTTAAAACCAATAATGCTTTTAACTCCAAATTATTCACCCCAACTGAACATTCTAGCAACATGAATTGCATGGATATAGTGGAGAAATATATTTTGGTATCCGTAGCGCGCATTCGGTTAATGAGCACTGATGTCGAACAACTAGACGGCATTTGTAAAGAAATGAAGAGAATAGCAGATAAATCTGGGGTAAAGATGCGAGGTCCAATCCCTCTACCAACAAAAAAGCTACGTTTACCTGTTAGGAAATCTCCTAGTGGTCAAGGAACGGCAACTTGGGAAGATTATGAACTTCGTATTCACAAAAGGCTTATTGATATTGATGCTGATGATCGAACGATGAGGCAAATTATACGATTAAATGTTTCTCGCACAATCTTTGTTGAAATTGAATTAAGAACTTAAACTGAAGGAATAGAATTTGAGTGCTTCAGATACAATGAAAATATTTGGACTTTGGGATTCCCAAGATGTTGAAGTTTCCGATATTAGCCTGAAACGGTATATCAATCTTGAAGAACGACTATTACCGCATAGTTCTGGTCGTCATGAACATAAAAGATTTCATAAATCATATGTCCATATTGTTGAACGTCTTGCGAATAAACTCATGAGTCCAGGTAAAAATACTGGAAAGAAGATCCTTGCTCTAAATATCGTTAAAGCTGCCATGCAAATAATTGAATTGAAAACTAATCAAAATCCAATTCAGGTTATTGTTGATGCTATTGTGAACTGTGCTCCCCGAGAAGAAACTACACGAATTTCTTACGGAGGTATTGTATACCATACCGCAGTAGATAGTGCACCACAGAGAAGAGTTGATGTTGCACTACGACTGCTTGCTAATGCTGTAAGAAAGGCCTCATTTAACAATGTGCGCGCAGTTGACGAAATTTTAGCAGACCAATTAATTCTTGCAGGTTCGAATAATCCAAACTCGAGCGCCATTAAAAGAAAACAAGATATTGAACGTGTAGCGTTAAGTGCACGGTAACTATCCAGACAATTTTCATCCTTTTCTTCTATTAAAGAAGCAAATCTATGGTCTTTAACAAAATCACTTAGCCAGATAATATCTGTTTCTATTAATAGGTAAGTGAGTTTAACTCGAGATTATTTCGTGTACAACTCCAACCGCAATTGTACTCCCAGAGTGTCGTAAGATAATCCTCCCCAATTCAGCGTAGTCTGCGAACTTCTCGACAACTAATGGACTATTGATGAGTAAATCCACTTCAACAAGTTCCCCCTCGAAAGCAATAGTTATACGTCCATCAAACTCTCTAGGTAATTTTTTATATTTTGGACTTTTGTTAAGAATTTTCCTGATTGACTCAATTTGGGCAGTTGAATACGAAGCTCCACAATGAAACACGACTGAGGACCCTGGAACAAAAGTGCCTTCAAGAATTAAGAGTCTAGATCGAATTTTTGTTCCCGAATGATACGTAGTTGTGCGAGGAGCCAGCACAATACCTTCCTCTAAAACATCTTTATCCAAATTTCTTAACAGGACTGAACCATGTTCTCCTGGATTAAGATATTCTTTTTTCTCATCCTCTACCCATAATTCTTTGATTTCTGATTCTATTCCATGCGGAAGAACCTTTACTTTTTCTCCTGAACTTAGGTTTTGTGAGAGTACTTTTCCTAGAAGAAATGTTCCAAATCCATGCCTTTCAATAATATCATAACCAACGAATCGCATCTCCATATCTTTTTCATACTTGACGCCTTCTAAGGCATTTAGCGATTCTAATAAAGTATAACCACCATACCATTCCATTTTACTTGATTGGTGCGCTAGATTCTCACCCATTAATCCACTAATTGGGATAAATGGAATTGTATCGATTTGTTTAGTCCAAGGAGATTGAATCTCCCGAAAAAGTTGTTTTATTCTCTTAACAGCCTCATGATATCGATCTTCTCTATAGTCGACTTGATCCATTTTATTAATGGCAATAATCACTTGATTGATTCCTAAAACCGAAGCTAATATCGCATGTTCTCTTGTTTGACCTCCGGGATCTTGATGCCCCCCAACCTTTAATCCTGATTTCAAATCATTAGGAACTGCACTAATTACTAGTACACAGGCATCTGCTTGAGAAGCTCCTCGAATCATATTCTTTACAAAATCCCGATGACCAGGGGAATCAATCAGCATAAAGTTCCTCTGCTCGGTTTCAAAGGGATAAAAAGCAATATCAGAAGTTATACCCCTCTGTTTTTCCTCAGGGAGAGTATCTAGTACATAAGCCCACTTCCATGACTCCATCTGATGCTCAATGGCTTCTTCCTCCAGTTTTTCCACTGTTCGGACATCTATTGCACCGATTTGAGACAAAAGATGACCTAGAGTCGTGGATTTGCCATGATCTACATGACCAATCCATATTAGAGATATAGTTGGCTTTGAATCGACCATAAAAACACTGCCTAAAAAGGCTGAAATCAAAAAAAATTATAAAAAAAGTTAGGAGGCGTATTTGCCTCTTTCAATTTTTTGGACTACTCCAACAGCAACGGTTTTTCCAGAGTCACGAAGAGCAAAACGTCCAAGAGCTGGAGTTTTTGCGATGGGTTCCACAACTAAAGGAGTCAAAGGAGTCATCCATACCATTCCTCTCTCACCTTGTCCCAGATTGTCTTTTTCTTGGACTTTAGTCACACGGCATGCAACTTGAGCAGTACCACAGTGGACTACTGGTGAGTAGTTTTCATGAATTCCCCAAGCTTCGTCCTTCTTTTTAGCTTTCTTACCGAGTCCTCTTACTACGAGTACTAAGGATAGAAATCCATCAACATTTGGTTTTAGCGCTTCTGCGGGATCTGACGGGTCGCTCATAACAGCACCGCGGATAATATCTTTTGCACCCACATTTTTCGTTTTAATATTGAAACCAATATTATCTCCTGGAGCTGCTTGTGGTATATCTTTGTGAAATTCTTGGATTGATTTCACAGTAATAGGAACTGGCACAATACTTTGTTTTGTGGGTGATATCACCATCTCTGAGTTTGGTTTTAATATACCAGTAGAAAGCCTTCCTGTTAGAACTGTCCCTACACCACTTATGTTAAGAGTTTGCTGAATTGGTAATCTAATTGCTTGTTTCGACAAAGTATCTTTACGTACTGCTGGTGATTCTAAAATATCAAGAGATTCAACAAGAGAAGGTCCATCATACCATGAAAGACCCTTAAAACCTGCTTTTACATCCTCAATCTCTTTTTGTAAGGATTCTATAAATTCAGGATCTGCATTTCCTGCTTTTGCCGCAGTAATGTGTCCTTCTAAGTTTTTTACTGAATCAGCTTCAGAGAGTAGATTCACACCTACTAATCCACTAGTAGGAACGTATTTGATTGCTTCTAAGCGAGCTTCCTTATTCTCTATCTGTAAAGCTCCCATTAATTGAGTAAAGATGGTATGAATTGCGGTTTTAATTTGTTCATATCGTTCTTTACCCCAGTCAACAACGTCCATCTTATTGATAGCTACAACAATATTTGTAACTCCAAGTGAAGTTAGGAGTAGCATATGCTCTGTTGTCATTCCTATAACGTTTGCATATTTCCCAGAAGCGGTTCCAGCGACTTTGGTTCCATCTTCAAATTCTCCTTTTCTTGCAGATACAACTAAAATAGCGGCATCTGCTTGAGAAGCGCCGGTAATCATATTTTTTATAAAATCACTATGGCCTGGAGCATCGATTAAGTTATAGATGAATTTCTTGGTCTTAAATTCTTGGAAAGATATGTTAATTGTGAGACCTCGTTCTCTTTCATCCATCAGAGGATCCAAAATCCAGGC
>JAEOTM010000094.1 GCA_016839815.1 Candidatus Hodarchaeota archaeon | reverse complement strand
AAGCGATATCTTCTACTCGAGCTAATAAATCTATTAATTCATTATTTTTCATTGGATTACCTCCCCTTAATTTGTTCCTTTCCTTATTAATGCAGTCATGAATGAGAAATGAATGTGCCTGAGCACAAGGGATTCTACACCTCACAAGAGCCAAAGTACCTTGCATGTTCCAACACAAGAATGGGAGAGCTATTGTGTCCTTTCCTTTTCATTCAACTCTAATTCTAGGATGAAATAAACCAAATCTCTCTTGCTTGGGATAATGTTTCTTCCCAGACCTTCCGCTCATTGCAATAAGCTTTATAATTTTCCTTTTTTCCAAGATCAACCTTGAATCTTCTCATACCTGTCTGAAGAACATCCCAATTATTGGCCCCATTCAAATTCATGTTTAAAAATGGTATGGATTTTCAATAGCTATAAAGCAGTCCCAACGATCGTCAAAGGTACTAAAACAAAACAACCCTATCCATCCCTCTTTTTGAGGAGATTGCCAGTAATTTCTAGCAGAAGGCACACCTAGAGAATACTGTTTACGTTCACAAAATCCTCTATGAAGATGTCCAGACACTATGAAGTCATTTATTCTTACCTTGATTTTATTTACAGGTTTAGTAAAGTTTGTTCGCCAATTTTGAACATCTTGCTTGATGATTTCCTTTTTATCCATATATTTTTCCATCCCTGTGTTATCACCGTGAATAAAAATCAGATCTTGATAAGGTTTAAGAGACCAACGAATTTCTATGCTTGTATTTATTGGTTTACGCCATCTAAAATAGCGCATATCGTAATCATGGTTTCCCCTAATGAAAATTGTCTTATGTAACATTCCAAGACTTTCCAGTGTCTCGTAAAGTATGTGTAATTGATCTTTTGCGATATTAAAATCCTTAGCTGCAAGTTTATCAATGGTATCTCCGAGAAAGATAATAACAGAGGCATTTTGTAGTGGTTTAACTAAAGTGTAACAGAATCGTCGAAAATCGACCTCGTGTCCATTTATTATGATAGGATTCCCATTCAGATGCAGATCAGCAATAAAGGCAACGGTAAAATGATAATTAGTTAGATATTTGTGAAAGCGATTTTTCGTCTCTTGATAAAGAGCTTTTATCTTACCTGTTTTACTTGTGTCATCATTCTTTCCCCTTTTGCACTTTTTAGTTTGTTTTATCCACTGTCTGTAAAGCATAGATGCTAAACATAATTTTGTAGTGTCGATAAGCAGGGTACCTAATCCCAGTTCTTCATGATAACAGGTTGTTGATTTGATTACCGATTTGTCAATATTGAGTGTATTGCAGACTTCTCTGATTTGATTTTCAATTTTCATAGATAGTTTTGTCTTTAAAAACAATCCACTGAACTGAGTATCTTGGCTTAATGGCACTTTTTCTCTATCAAACGATCTTACAGAAGTTTCTATCTTACCTACTTGTTCTGTTTTAATGCCTTCCACCAGTGCTACATCTGTGTTAAGGTCGTATGCAATGATTTCTGTTATTGTTTCTGTATTTTCGACTTCATTGTTAATTTCATGTAAATCTAGATACCCTTTTATCACATACACTGTTTCAGTACTCGGGTCTATTTCATCGACTTCATATGTATCATCAATATAGACTAAAGTTTGACCTGGTAATCCTCTTCGAAAGAGTTCTGAGAGACTGATTGTACCTAACTTTTGAACCTGAGAGTTTTCCTTTCGTAAAACAACGTTATAAATTTTCTTGCCGAATCTTCTCGGAAAATCGTGTACCCACTGCTTCGTGTGTTCAGTGGGGCGAATCATTTCATCAGGGCCAACCGAAACGACATTTTCATCTAATAACTTAATGTAGGCTAATTCTAGCTCTTCTAAATAGGTTGGATCATCCTTCCCGTAAAAATTATCTTTTAATAAGTCTAAAATATTCCAAAAACCAAACACGACTCCCATTACTATTGCATACTGTAGTGTTAACGGTGTATAAAGAGGTGTTCGGAATGGAGGGGGTTCCTCTTGGAAAATATATTGCGCTAGGTTATCTATATCAGCTGCTTTGTCCTTTTCAAATCCATTTGTAGCTCTGAGGATAATATCAATTTTCCCTTTCTGTTTTGGATTTCGGTTAGCTCGGCCTCTCTGTTGAAGATACTCACGGTCATTTCGAGGAATACCATAAAATATTACCCAAAATGCGTCAGGAACATCTAATCCTGCCTGTATAATGCTAGTAGCTACCAAACAAATTTTGAGTCTTTTTCGACGAAACTGGTGTATTCTTTTTGCTACCTTCTTTGAAGACATATCTCCATGGACTGTAACAAAATACTGGGAGAAAGTGCCAATTAGTTTCTTTATATCGATATCTCGCTTATTATTCAAAAATAAAATGATTTTTCGTGGCACATAGCTATTACCAGGCCTTACTTTTCTCCGTTCAGCCTGGATATAATCTTTAATGGCGTCAACAAAATATTCTAATAATTCCTCTGGTTCCTCTTCATAATAGACATTAATACGTGTCTTACCCCGTCGCCCGATTCCAGTCAGATCTAGATAATCACTTTGTGAACCAAAAAACAGGGATGCAAACAGGTCAGGATTACCCACGGTCGCAGAGGATAAAATAACTTTAATATCAGGATTTTTCCAAATCAGGAAACGTACAAAGATCGATAGACACAATAAAGCAGGAAGCGGATACGAATCAACTTCATCAATTACTACAATTGAGAGAGTAGAGAGTTTGTTCGCCCATCGTGCATTACCACTTGAAAAAACCTTTCCCCAGACATCACGATCTCCAAGTTCATCCAGGACATTCTGATGATCTAAACAACCCATAAGAGAACATGATGTGAATGATCCGAGAAGCATAAAAGGTGTCATAATAAAAACAGCTACATTTTCCTTTTCCTCCTTAACTTCATCACGAATCTGTTCGTTCTCTAACTTGGTGTCTTTATAATAAGCCACAACCTGACGATTGTCCCCTAAAATCTTCATGAACTCAGTATATTTTTCCTTTAACTCTTCAGCTAAGCCACGGGTGTGAGAAAGAACAAGGGCATGCGAATCGTTTTTCAAAGTTTCATTGAGAGTATAAACACATGCGACATCACTTTTTCCCCGTGCAATATTTCCGCGTAAAAGAAAAAATTGATGCCCTGAAAGACAAAGCATTTCATGTTCGATTAGAGGACGACGTCTACTGAAATAATCCATATAATTCTCGGGAGAATAGCAATTTAAAAACTCAGAATTCGGTTTTTGTGAATAATCTGTTTTGGGAGGTTCAGTGCTTGAAAGATCCCCCTCCAAAATTGGAGTATGGACTGATTTAAGTGATCCTTTTCCTCTACGACGAGTTGAAGGAGTTGTCATATTTTATCAATAAAGATATAGCTAAGGACTTTTTATATTTGAAATCGAGATATCAGCAGCCATATCGACCTTTAAGAGAGGAATGACGTAGAAGGAAAAGAAATACCAGCAATTCTCAAAATAATACAATAAATATTAATAAAAACTTACCTAACTTCATAATCAAAGATAAAAACTGAATTAAGGATTATATTATCAAATGAAGTGAATGTAGGACTTCTCTTTAGTTTTGTATCAGTTCGAAACATTAATATAGAGGTTATAGCAAGATTTTAAGGATTAAAACTGCTTTTATGAAATTTCAACAAGCGATTGGTTGCCCGATCGCTTTCAATTTTATTGGGTGTAACCACACACCCTCTATCCCGTCAGCTATCTCCTGTTGGGAAAATGCGTTCGGGATTTCCTTTTTGATTATATTATATCCACCATTCACGTCGCTATTTATGATTATTCCTTTCGCAGACTGATAGAGGCCTCGTGAAATTCGTTCACCTTGATATGAGGCTTTTCGACTAATCTTTTCTCTATCTAGGAAACTACACTTACTTGTATACCCTTCGTTTATTGCAATTATCCTAATCCCCTCATCATTCAGTTTGTATTGTAACTGTAATAGTAACCAATCAAAAGGGATTGTCACAAAGTTTTGGTTTATTCGTTTTCCGAGTTTAGCATGCTGTTTCCAGAATTTATTGTATCCAACAATGACTGTATCTATTTGATTTTGAGCACACCAGTTTGTGATAAATCGGCTGACCAGATGAAAATAGGCTCGAATCTTCCGTTTCCGCTTAACCATTAGTTTTCCGAGTTTTTTTCCTGAATTAACTCCCTGTTGGGTGTAAACACTTCTTAATCGCGCATATTCTTTATTATAATATTGATTAATGGATTTAACAACCCCGCCTTTGATAACAATTGGTTTTTTGCCAATGTTATTGACGATAGTTACAAGATTGGTTATTCCAATATCAATTCCAACAACGTGTTTTGGTTCTTGGTTCTTAACTGGGTTAACATATTTTGAGTAGAGGATTT
>JAEOTM010000027.1 GCA_016839815.1 Candidatus Hodarchaeota archaeon | reverse complement strand
GGTCTTTTTGATGCCCACCATTGTTGACAACTGTGTATTCCCCGATCTAAAAATGTACGCCCGTTATCGAAGTTCTTTTTCTGATCAGGATCCATTTTTTCATAATATTTCTGAAGGAGATTCATCACAGTTAAAGCATACATTATAAACTGATGTTGATTTTGATGCAATTCATTTGATGGATCAAACCATAGAGGGAATGGGACGTTTCTCTCTAGGTCATAAGGCATAGTACTCCAACTGGAGGCCCTTGGGACTTGGAGCTTTCCTTTTGGAAATCTATCGACAATTTCTGATACGGTGCATAAACGAATATCATTTCTAGTAGGTAACTCACGGAATAATGGCAATAAAAAGTCCCGTATTGCATGTTTAACATGATGGCCAAACGTTTCTCCGTCCATGGCTAGAATAACGTAATAATCATGATCTTGGTTCTTATACCTGAGACGGTTTGCAAAAGCTTCCACATTATTCAGTTTATCAAAAGCGCAATCAATTGAAATATAATCATCACGAAAAATGAGGTTAATCCCAGTTGTTTGATGCTGTGAAATTTCAGTCGTAGGAAAATCAGGGAGAGTATTAGCAATTCCTGACCCAATTACCCATTGGAATTGTAATTTTTTCAATATGGGAAAAAGTTCTTCACTTATCGCCATTTCTGGTGGAAAAAAACCTCTCGGATTATACACATTACCAAAGTGTTTCTTATTAGTTTCATGGTTCAGTTGTATCTGTCTAATCACTTCTGGTTCAGGAATAAGGGGTAAGAGGGGATGAAACTTGGCAGAACCTGTAAAATCAATCTGATTTCGAGATGCTAATGTAGTAATCCCCTCAATAATGTCTCTATATCCATAATCGTCTAGTTGCTCTGTTAGCGTGGCATTGATATTGAGACTGATTTTTGCACTAGGATTTTCTTTCAAAGCATTGACAAGGGGGCGATAGGACTCATTTACAATCGTCTTGACCACAGGAGCGATTTGAATGGGAGGTTGGTAAATATGCAATAGGAAAGCAAAAAATACGGTCATAGGTAAGTACCAATAATTGGGGTTGATATAAGTTCGTGAATATAGACCAGTAAATTAGATATTCTTTAGTTGTTTATACTCACCGTCAACCACCTGAAGGACATACACACGCCCTTTTAACCCCCACATAATTTGATGTCCTGCTTGGGCCTGTTTTGCCCAGCGAGAATTCTTGTTAGGATTCTGTTCAATATAGAAAATCCCTTGGATAGTAACACATCGTAATCCTGTTCGGGTATTTCCAATACGATAGGTTCCCTCCTCTAATTCCACTTCTGATTGAGTGGAGAATATTGCTTTAAAAATCTCTTTGCTTCGTGATTCAAGATCGCTCATCGTAAAAACTCCAAATCAATCTATCAATTCTTGTCACTTACTCAGAACTCTCCAATGACAATTTACACTTTACCCTCACATATCAACGAGTCAATCCATATCAATAAATCTATAGATAAGATAGTAAAAGGAACCAACAATCAAACCTACGAGAACACTGCCCCTTCCCAATTCGATGTATGACGTTCCGATGATTGCTATCATTACTTTCGTATTCTATAGAAGAAAGATTTGGAGGAAATAATTTGATTTCCAAAATGAACGAAGATGGTAGAAGATTCCGAAAAGATCAACGGTGACCAGGATTAGACGTGGCAAAAAAAAAGAGGAGGGAGAAAGGGGTTACCAATCTCGCTTTTTACGGAAAGGAATGACAAGGAAAAAGATACCTAACAAGATTACTCCAAGGTTTGAGAAAGAAGCAGAGGTCTTAGTAGGTTCAGGATTATTTAAGATCTGAAACTCGTCCGAAATATCTATGAAAAAGTATCCATTGGAGGTGTAGGTTCGTAACATAAGACGATACTGACTTCCATCAGCAACCTCTGTAGTATTCCATTCGTATGACGTACTAGTTAATCCCATGGCCAATAGAACCCACGAGTCTCCGTTATTCGGGGAGTAGTATAGATCATAGTAGATAGTTGCATCTCCCACACCGATTACCTCCGTCCACTGAACTGATATTGTACCACTGATATTACTACTCAAGGGATTGAGAGTAGGCGCAACAAGTGGAGGAATATTATAGGGAGTAACAACTGGTAGTTCATCATAGTTACCTCCAAAAATATAATAAGGCTCATCTACAAGTCCATCGATATCAAAATCAGGAGAAATCCATTCATTCCAGTAATTCTGCTGAAAAAGATTTGCCTCTCCGGAATCAAGTGCTTGAGAAAAGAAATAGTAAGGAAGCATGGGATCATATTGAATAAAGGAATCCGCATTATTTCCAATAAAATTATTGAACCGAATTTCATTTTCCATAGAGTCAGCAATAATAAGTACTCCATACTGTCCATTAGTCATTATGAGATTACTCGTGACAAAGTTATGTGTTGAATGATAGAGGATGATACCGTATTTTCTATTCTGACTCAGGATATTTCCACAAATATCTGAATTTGCACTGTAATAGAGGGATATGCCAGTGTCAGTGCTACTCAGGTCTAAATCCCGAATGGTTGTGAAGTTAGAATTAACCAGAATAATCTGCCCTGCATCAGAATCCAATGTCTGACTTGTTTGATTTTGGAGAAATATAAGTTCTTTCCCGTTTACTGTATTTCCCGATACATCTTGCTGATAAAAATCGGATAATGCTGAACCGCTTAATCCAATTCCATTTTTCACGAACGCGTTATTAGTTATTTCATTCTTAGGAGAAGAAAAGAGGAAGATTCCATCCCTCAGGTTGTCTTGAATGTCATTATTGCGGATAAAACTATCAGAAGTGTGATTAAACCAAATTCCAGTTTGACTATTCGATTGAATAGTGCATTGCTCAATACTAATATTTGTACAGAAAACAGCGGTAAGTCCTACTTCAACATTTGAGAGGGTCGCCGAACT
>JAEOTM010000093.1 GCA_016839815.1 Candidatus Hodarchaeota archaeon | reverse complement strand
AATTTTCGTCTATAGTAAAAGAATTCCCAGAGTTCTGTAGAAAGACTTTAGGATTAATACAAAAAGTATCATTTTTCTTGAGGAAGCATAATGCAATCAAAGAATCAAATTCAAAAATTTATAAGCAGTTATTGACTGGTTTGATAACCAATCAACTTTCTAAAGACTATCTAGAGGATATTATTCGTGAGATAAGTCGGACAGGTACTTATAATCGGGAAGCTCGAAGTGTTGAAAAAAGTGAAATTGATGAAAATATGAAAAGACGAATTAAGGCGGTCATTGCAGATTCAGAAAAACAAGCAAACGATATTACGTACGATAAGCTATTTGGAATTCTTAAAGCACATTTTCCCATGTTAACCAGTGAACAGATACTTTCTACTTTAATTAAAGAAGGAAAAACAGGAGGAAAGTAATATGAATAGTGATACAGATACCTTACCAGGATATAAAGGCAAAACACGCGAAATATTAACTCGGAATGGAATTAAGGTTTGGTCTGAAATTGTTATTACAAAACAAAATGGGGCTCATTTTCAAGGAATTCTCCTCCCTCGTTCTGCTTTTACAGCAGTAAACTTTGTTACCTTAAGAGTATTGGATACTGGTTATAATATTGGGGTGGAAATCACCGAAAATACGATATTTCAAGTTCTTGGTTACTCCAAAGGAAATTATCAATTACCTGCCATTAATGTAAAACGTAAAGCGACCCTTCCTGATGTTATTCTTTTGGGTACTGGAGGTACTGTAGCTAGTCGGTTAGATTATCGAACAGGAGCAGTACTTCCCGCATTTACACCTGAAGAGTTATTCGCTGCAGTACCAGAAATACAATCGCGTGTAAATCTCACTCCTCGTACCTTATTTGAAATTCTGTCAGAGAATTTTAAACCAGAGTTTTGGGTAAAGACTGCTGAAGAGATTGCTAAAGAAATCAATAGTGGAGCTGATGGGATCATTATCGGCCATGGTACTGATACAATGGCATATACTGGATCAGCATTAACATATTTCCTGCAAAATTTGCCTATACCAGTCATAATTCTTGGTTCTCAGCGGTCATCAGACCGTCCATCAAGTGATGCGGCAATCAATTTACTAAATGCAGCAACTGTGGCTGGATATGCTGATATAGGAGAGGTATTAATCTCTATGATGGGTTCAACTAGTCATAAAGCAGATTATTTACACCGTCCAACTCGTGTTAGAAAAATGCATAGTAGTAGGAGAGACACTTTTCGTAGTTTATCAGTTCCTCCGGTAGGTAAAATTGATTGGCAGACTCAAGAAATTTCTTACTTTTCTCCAGTTAAAAGCCGCTCTAATCCTGAAGATTTCATACTGGACACTCGTATCGATGAAAGAGTTGCTATCCTATACTTTTATCCTGGAATGAATCCTGATATGCTTCATTCGGTAATTGATCTAGGTTATCATGGTGTAGTGATGATTGGCACAGGTCTTGGTCATGTCAGCTCTGAATTTTATTCAGTATTAGAACGTGCACAAGAGGAGCTCATCCCAATTGTGATGGTTGTACAACCACTATATGGGTTTGCCCATTTGAGAGTATATGAAACTGGGAGAGAAATGCTTGCTCGAGGCGTAATCGAAGGAGGAAATATGTTACCTGAAGCAGCGTATCCGAAATTAGCCTATGTATTAGGCCACACTGGTTTTCCTCCAAAGAGTCTGGAAGAAGTAAAAATCTTGATACAAACAAACCTTGCAGGAGAAATTACAAATCGAGAATCGCGTTTTGGATTCAGTCTGTTACAGGGAGTCGAACCTGGGATAGAAAAATTATTTGAATCAATATAATTGAAAGAAAAAAGAGAATGGGAATTAATATTCTTCACATGCTCTATAGAAATATTTTCTAGGGTGACTACATGCAGGACAGATTTCTGGAGGTTCTGTTCCCTCATGCATATAACCACATTCAGCGCAATACCAATAAATCTTCTTCTCCTTTTTGTAAAGAGTTTTTCCTTTCAACTGGTCCAGTAGTTTCACATATCTCTCTTCATGATGAGCCTCAGCTATAGCTATTGCTCTGATACGTTTAGCAATGTCGGGTAAGCCTTCCTCCTCAGCCACTTCAGCAAATCCTGGGTACATGGTAGAAAATTCATAATGCTCACCTGTAGCTGCAGCTTTGAGATTTTCTTCTGTATCACCAAAAACGGTTGGAACTACTACCTCATCAAGTTTTGATTCATCGAGTTTACCGTTTAATTTCTTTTTTAGTGATTGGGCCATTTTGAAGAACCATGAAGCATGTTGACGCTCCTGTTCTGCAGTTTCAAGGAATATCCTTTGAATCTGGGGATGTCCCTCTTTCTTTGCTATCTTTGCATAAAATGTATAGCGATTTCTTGCCTGACTTTCTCCTACAAATCCCTGAAGGAGATTATAGTATGTTTTTTTCATCTGTCATCATCATCCTATCATAGCAATTGTATAGGATATAAAATCTACTCAGCATATAGTCCAATTAGCTTCGTATCTAAAAATAATTAAACTCTCCATCCTACACTAATTTAAGTCGAAAAAATATCTGATTAGGGAAGTAAATTGATTTCACCAAGAATACAACAAGTATTCAGTCTCATAGGTAGTATGTTTCTAATTTTTTTAGGAATCTTTTTACTTCAACTTGATACTCCCTTTAAGACAATCTCTGCCATTGAAATTAGCGGTGTTCTCTTTGTTTTATTCGGAATTACTGGCATTGGTGATTATATGTTCAAAAAAATTAGACATTATTGGACGGAACATTCCGTTCCTAGTCATCCTACAACCAAACCTCTCCAACTAATTGATTCAATAGGGAGTGAAACTGAACCAATGGACGTACCTCAAACCATTTGTCCTGTGTGTCACGAAAAATATCCTGAATCTACGATTCATGAAGTTTGTATTATGTGTGGATCTTCTTTGGACTCTGATCGTAAAAAGTGAGGAGTTACTACATCAAATTCTTATAATTCAATTTTTGTCCTGTTTCGTATTGAATAGAATTAATCAATCATTTCTTTTCTCAAAGCCGACTTAAAAAACGAATATAATTTTATCCTAAGTGTTTGACGTCATATGGCGTATCACCCTTAGTAGTACGAAGCGAGAGGCTTTTAAAGACTAAATTTCTCCCTAAACTTACACAGGTTAATCGATGAAGGATTTGAGAAAAAAATGGTTCAAGAGTTAGACGGGCTTGTTCAGGCATTTTTGGGATTTCGAAAGTTTGAATTTCATGAGAATGTAAGCATTCGAGGGAAGAATGACAGAAATGTATCGTTCTCTTATCTCGTTCATGGAAGTACGGATCCTCATGTGAATCTTGGAGGAAACATTGGAGTTGTTGTTAAAGACTGGTCTCGCAGTTGTGGATATAACTGCATATTAGAAGCAGAGCGATTACAAACAAATACTCCAGGTTTAAACCGTGTGATGGTCGTAGCTAATCAGTTCTCCAGTACAGCTCGCGAGTTGGCTGAAAAGCTGGGAATCCTTACTCTTACAAAAGGAGAATTGGTTTCGATCCAAAGCATGTATCGTCAGCAATATTCAACTACCGTATTCGATCCATGACTTTTTCTTTTTCGACTAAGAATTTTAAAACAGCTCTATATTTCAGTTAAAACTGGGAGGTATCCCGTACAGCAATTGTATAGGAGAAAATATTTTATAGCTTTGAAATAGACTTAGTTTAACAATAAAAATTTACAGGAGATTCATCTTTGGAAATAAAACGTAACTCTACATTAGTGAGATTTCTCATTAATTACTTAGCTGCAGAGATTCTATTTTTCATTGGCTCAGGGATACTTGCTATTTACAAAATGACCTTTGAACTTGATATGGAAGAATTACTTTCAGGTACATTCCTTGGAAGCTCAAGTTTGGGATTGTTCACCCCTGCTTTTAGTTCTAGCCAAACCGATTGGATTGTCTCAAATTTAGTACTATGGCCAATCAACGTATTTCTAGCATTATTTAGCTCCTTATTACTCCTTTCAGGATTTTTTGCTTTAGCAATTTTGATACCCTTACAGATTCCAGTTTTCACTGGTGGTAATGCTATTAATCCTACAGCTATCCCTGTTGGAATTATGTTTTTAATCTGCTGGGGAATATTTCCTTGTTTATATATAGTACGTGGCACATTCTTGGATTGGGGTGGAAGAATAAAGGGAGTATTTATCAGATCGCCAAGCTAACCATAGGAATCAAAATCTCCTCCTTTCTGGAGGTCTATTCATCCATTTCGGAATGTGAAATTATTGCTCCTCTTCCTTTTGAGGGTACGATAACAAAGTATGGCTTATAACTCTTTGAATCAAAATCAATTCTTTCTTCAATTTCCGAAAGTGCGATTTCTGGAGTATTATTGTTTTCAGAAATATGTGTAATGATAACTAACTTTGGTTTAGTTGCCAAAATAAAGTCAGCAGTATGCCAATTAGATAAATGTCCACTAGAACTCAAAATTCTATTCTTAAGTGCATAAGAATAGGAGCTACCTAGTAATTGGTCAAAAGAATGGTTTGCTTCGATTATAAGAACGTCTAGATCCCTAAATCCATCCAGAAGATAAGTAGAAGTCTGTCCACAATCCAAGATTACTCCGATTCTGAGTTTACCTTTGGTAATTACATACGCAACTGGATCCACGGCATCATGGGGAATTTCAAAGGGTAAGAAATGCACTTCTCCGATAATAAATGCCTCTGCTACTTCGATAAATTCTGTATCAATAGGTCCAGTTTTAGGCCGAACTTTTTGATAAGTGTCAAATGTCAACCAGCACTTGGGTTGATATTTCTTTACAATAGTCTTTAGACCTTGAATATGATCTGTATGTTCATGAGTTATCAGAATTCCAGTAAATTCAGATAGATTTGGTTCTTTTAACTCTTTCAATTGCTTTTCTATTCTTCGATTTGAGATTCCAGCATCAATTAAAAACCGATCCTCATCAATTCTTAAAAAAATCGAATTTCCTTTACTTGATCCTGCGAGTACACATAACTTGAAGTACAATTAATTATTTCTCCCTTAGAACTAATAACTTAACCAAAGAATAATTTGTTAGCATTCTCGTATAATATACGTCGTTTTTCACTCTTGGTTAATAGAGGACTATTCTCAATGATCTTTTTGGAATGGTCCATCGATGTTCCATGGACAACAGGATGATCAGAACCAAATAATATTCGATCAAATCCAAGATCACGAAGTTTATCTACTGTATTAGGATCTTCAAGAGCATATGTTACTGCACTGGTATCTAAAAACACTTTCGAGTTAGTTTTTGCGATTTCCATGGCTGAATCAATCCATGATTCATCATCAGTAACTCCATACCCTCCCAGATGAGCAAAAATAACTGGAGTGTTAGCTTTCCTTACAATTTTTTTCCAATACCGCGGATGAGAGTATTGAACATGTCTAAGTGTCGGAATTTCAAAAGGACCTGGATCTTTACCAGTATGTATCAAAATCGGCCAATTATGTTTAGTTGCATATTTGAAAATATGCTTAATATTCTTATTCTTTTGAGGGTGAAAAAATTGGAGAGTTGGTATCAGTTTAATACCTTTAAGACCTAAAGCTAAGATCTCATTCAATTTTGAGGTTACATACTCCTTTTCTCGACTTGGATTGACTGAACCAAATCCAATGAAACGTCCAGGTTCGACATTACAGAGTTCTGCAACATGTTGATTGCTAGTCTTACCTGTGTGTAATATTCTTATCATTGAATCTAAAAGTTGATCAGGATTAATAAAATATGAATATGCCCATAAATCATCAATTATTTCATCTCTGAGCTTTAGATTCGTGGTTAAAACATCTGGATCTAAGTCTAAAGCGAGTAGTACACCTTTTGTTATTCCTGCACGATCCATTTCATCAATTAATGATTGTACCGAAATAACTGTCCTAATAGGATGTAGATGGACGTCAAAAACTGGAGATAATTCGTTCATAGATGGGTTACTCATAGATGCTTCAGATACCTCGGAATTTGATCGATATTATTAGTTCTTTTCATCGCGGGGGAAAGGATTTATTTTTCACCTAAAACATGATTTCGGATCTGATTCATCATGGTACCTAGTTCATCCGATCGGCCTTCGGTTAAGCTACGCCGAATACTCTTTCATAAGGACTTAAAGGAAAATGAAGCTGTTACAAGAGAAAAACAACATAAATTTTATGTCTTAAAGATGTCTTGGGATCAAGCATGGTCTAAGGTTGATGAAGTGCAGAAAATTATTGACAGTAGCCCTGAACTCAAAAATGTTAAAATTAGGAATTTAGATCCAGAAAAAGATGCTGAGAGATTTATACGTGTCTATAACCGAAGTTTTATTTCTGCACCTGATCCATATCGAAGCTTATCTCTTACTGATTTTCATCATTTCGACCCAGAATCAACTTTTGTAGCAATTCTTTACGGTCAGATTGTTGGTTTTATTTACCTTACAATTGAACCTCTGGTAAAAAATTCCATAGAAGTTGGTAAGCAAGGTGTTATTGCTGGTCTTGGAGTTGAACCTCGCTATCGTAGACGGAAAATTGCTTTTCTTCTCGTCGCACAAGCAGCAGAATATTTTTCAGATTCTTCAGTTGATGAGTTGATTTGTGAAGTCTATCATAAAAATACAGTATCATATTCGTTCATTCAGAACTTTGGAATGACTCGGACTGGTACCATTTATCTCTAGTATAACCATTATCAGCATAATTTGATAAACTAACATATAAAAAGAATCAATGTTAAATAATCCTTGATTCAAATTCCCACAACTGAAGACAGAATACTTCTCACAAATTTATCTTTTCCTCCCAAAAGTGATCAGAATGAATAATTTCACTCATAAAAAGGATAAAACAGGTAAATTAAACAAAAAGCCTCATGTTCTTATAATTGATGATGAAGTAGACGCAGTAGAATTGTTATCTCTCATTCTATCAAAGAATGGATTTACAACCGAGAAAGTATACAAAGCAGATGACGCCCGAAATCTTCTTGAATCAGCAGAGAGATTACCTGATATAGTCATTCTTGATGTGAAGTTACCTGGCACGGATGGAATAACTTTCTGTCAAGAACTGCAAACAAATACACGATATAATAAAATTCCTGTTATCTTAGTTTCAGCAATGTGTTTTGATAGTGATATTGAGCGTGGATATGCAGCTGGAGCCAAAGATTATATTCTAAAACCTTGGAGTAATATAGATCTAGTAGATCGTATTAAACAACAAATTAGAAATGTTCAGTCGTAAAATTCTGTAATAAATAACTCTTAATCAAGTTTTATCATAGGCAAAATATCTGATAAGACATTTATTTTTTTCATCAATTTAGGGGATACGTTTACTTCATCAGTATGACAAAGTGAAACATATTCTTCAAGAAGGGTGAGGAAGAGTCGAGAAAAAGCTAATCTCTCCTGATTTTGATCAGCGAAGGTCATTAGCTTTTCTGGAATAAATTCAGCATTCGACTCGCTAATAAATATCATTGATTGATTCAAATTTGAATGTAAAGCATTAAACTCACTGGAACATAAGACACCCATGTAATCGGTGTCAACATAATATAAATTACCATCTCTGGCTCTTAAAAAGTGGTTATGATTATAATCAAGCAATATTCTCGATTTAGACGCAAGAAATAGTAACTCTATTAAATTATAGACATCTAAACGTGTAGAAAAGTCACACACGGGATGAAAGAGAAAGGGCTGGAGTACAATTAATAGCTCACTGGATTCAAGAAAATATGTTTCAGGGTAATGGTCTGGACCTAAAGCAGCTATCAGTTGCTCAATACGCGTTTTATGATGTTCAGCTAAATTAAATGCCATATGAAGGTTTGATAACGGCTTTTGATAAATTCTTATCGTAAAATAATCGGATTCATTACCTCCCTCTGCATGAAAGATTGGAGAGACTGCAATTACCGAATGTACCAGTCCATAGTCAGGTCTAGTCACCTCATGGAATGAATATTGAGCCTCTTTTCTGACTCTGTTCTCTTTTCGATGAGAGAAATAGGTTTCCAGAATTGGAAAAACGCTTTCTGGAGTAGTTTTGTTATTCCATGGCCATTGAACTTGCCTTATTTTCACTGGAAAGGTAAACAAGGAGGCCTTCATCACAAGTTTACTTTTTATCTCCTTAATCTTAAGATTTTTTATTCAAAAGATTAGGGAAAAAAATCTCTACAGAATTTAAAGGAAAAACTATTCATAATTGAAAATTAGCTTAATTTTAGCGATGCCACTTACACGAAATGACCTAAAGGTTCCAACAGATCTGAAAAAAGCATTTGTTGACATTCGGAATCATTTAGCAGGAAATTTCAAGGGTATCACACAGGATAATACACTAGTAGAACAGGTTCTCTTTCTATTATTTTGTAAAATTCAAGATGAGATCTCAACTCCGTCTAATGAGCCTGTTCAGTTTCAAATTGAGGATTTCAATAGGCAACCTCTTTTAGTTCGAATAAATCGATTATTTGATCAACTTAAAGTTAAATTCAAAACGATTCTAGATCCGAAAAACGATCAATTAATCATAGATGATGCAAACCTACGGGTTATCGTTTCTTTGCTTGAATCCTATGCGATTAGTGAGGCACAACGAGATGCAATAGGAGATGCTATTGAACAAATTCTCCTACCTTCACTGCGGGGATCACAAGGTCAGTTCTTTACTCCAAAAAATATTACCATAACAATGGCACAGATTTTAGCTCCGACTCCTGATGAATCAATTATCGATCCCGCATGTGGAGCTGGTGGATTTTTAACAAGCACAATGGCACTTCAGAAAGATGCAAGTTTCAATCTTCTATATGGAATTGATAAAGATGAATTCCTTGTAAAAATCTCTAAACTACATCTAGCAATTTTAAAGTCCTCTAAACCTAATATTTTCTGCGAAAATTCTTTAGATTCCTACGAGAATTGGTCAGTGAATAGTCAATCAGCCATTAAGCTTAATTCGTTTGATGTTGTACTAACTAATCCCCCTTTTGGAGCCAAAATTTCTGTTACAAATCCCAATGTTTTAGATATGTATGATTTAGGATATAAATGGCAAAAAGAAGAGAATAGATGGCAAAAAAGTGATGAAATACGGGAAAGACAACCTCCACAGATTTTATTTATTGAAAGAAGTCTACAATTATTAAAACCAGGAGGAAGAATGGCAATAGTATTACCAGAGGGGATCTTTGGAAATACAAGTGACCGATATATAATTAGTTACCTACTCGAAAATTTTACGATTTTAGCGGTAATTAGCTGCAGTTCTGTAGCTTTTGCGCCTCATACACATATTAAAACTTCACTTCTATTTGTAGAAAAGACGAAGCAGCAAAAGGACTACCCAATATTCTTTGCTATAGCAGATAACGTCGGACATGATAAAAATGGAAAAGAGATATATAGAATCGGTGAAACTGGGATTCCACTCACTGATCATGAGGGAAGGAAAGTCATTGCAGACGATCTACCTATCATCGTCCAAAACTATCGTGTATTCAGGTCAAACAAACACTTGGATTATTCAGCTTTAGGATTTATACTTAATCGAGATGATTTAGTAAATAACATTCTGATCCCAGCATATTACGATCCTGATGTTAGGGAACGATTACACACATATAGACTCAATAGTGAGTTTACCGTCATCTCTTTGGGAGAGCTGATAGAAAAAAGATTTCTTTCAATAACACGAGGTCATGAAATTGGAGCAAAAGCATACGGTACAGGAACAATCCCGTTTGTACGAACCAGTGATATCATTAATTTAGAAATTGATATCAATCCTTTAAAACAAGTAAGTGAGGATATATATAATCAATATAAACGGAAACAAGATATTAATGCGGGAGATATATTAATAGTAAATGATGGGACGTTTCTCATTGGCAGAACAGCGATGATAACAGAGCATGATGAAAAGATCATCATACAAAGCCACTTTCGTCGAATACGTATCACTGGAGAAAATCCAATTATAGATAAATACCTGCTTCTGTGGAGCTTGAACTCTGAAATAGTTCAAAAACAAATCAAAGCAAAAACTTTCATTCAAGCTACCATATCTACACTCGGAGATCGATTAAAAGAGATTGTTCTTGTCCTACCCTCAGATCCGAAGGTAAAACGTAAAATCTCATCTGAATTTGAAACTATCGTTATGCAAAAACAAGCATTGAAAGAGCGGTATAAACAGCTTATCGAAGAGATATAGAACTCTTTTAGTGAATTATTTCTCATCCTTAGGATTACTAAATCCCAAGAATTTTATCTAATTGCCATCGCTTATTTTCCAAAACCTCAAATGTCTTGACAGGAAGATTAGGGAAAAGATCACCTGTGTAATTAAGATTATTATCCCGCACCGATTTCAAGCAAATAGCTCGTACCCATGTTTCTATTCGTTTTATACGCATTATACGATCCATTTTTACAAATTCCTGAGCATAGATTAAAGCTTGATGTTTTATCTCAAACATTTCTTTAGTAGAGTAGATTTGGAGATTCATTTCTGTATTCAATACTTTGATCAATGTTGAGAGAAAAGTTCGAGCAGGAGTAATTGACCTAACACTTTTCCATTTGTGTCTTAAATCTGGGTAGATCTTTAGAAGATTCAGACGCCAAGTTCGTAACCTATGTTTACTTAGATTCACATCCAAAGAAGTATTAATTTCCTCTAGAGTAGAATCAAGCAGTTTTAAACCTCGAAAGATCAGTAAAAGGTCAATGTAGGCAAGATAAGCGTACAATCGATCATCCTCCTGTCTTACTCCGAGTTCTTTCGCTTTTGTATTTTTAAAACAATTAGTGATCATATTTAACCATTTTAACGGAAAAAATTCTGCAAGACGACAAGCAATATTGTTATTAGTCTGAAATCGAACATCGCAACCAGTTTCCTCATGAGTTATACAATTATGTATATTTTTTAACCGATAAAAATGCGAAGGAACCCTCTTATTGAAATCAATAAGAGTACCTAAAAACCAGCAGTCTTCTCTATCCTGTCTAGCTAGAATTTCGTCTGTTACTTTATCCTGCGATTCAAACGACGAATTACTGTTTTCATTTCTATATGGATACCCCAATAGTAACTCTCCAAGAGGTTATAAGCTCACTAATTTTGAGCTACAGAAGCTTATAAAAGCTTTTCTTCTATATATAAACCCTTTTTATATGAATAGATTATTTATGCACATTCAAACAGAAAATTGTAAAATACAAACTACTGAAATTAATTTTCACAGAAATCTGAGTACTTCGTAAAACCAGCTGAATTAGTCTTACAATTCGTATATCTTCCTTTTATGTTTACTTAAAACTTGTAAAACATGCAATACAAGATTCTCCGACTATCTGTATTTTCGAAGAAAGAAACCAAATAGTATAATCATATTTGTCTATAAGAGTAAAACGATTGGAAGGTTGTGTAAATTTGCGAACAATAGATGAGTATTCAGTTAAGGTAACTGTACCAGTTGCTTGGGGGGAGATGGATTCCTTTGGTCATGTGAACAATATCATTTTTTTTCGTTACTTTGAAACAGCGCGGATTGATTATTTCAAAAGAGTTGGATTTATTGAAGAGATGGAAAACTCAGGAATCGGGCCAATTTTAGCAAGTACCTCAGCAAAATTTATAAAACCATTATTCTACCCAGATACAGTTCATATTGGAACACGTGTAACAGATCTTAGATCAACCAAATTTACTATGGATTATCTGTTATACAGTGAGAAAAACGGAACTGCTGCCGTAGGAGAGGCACTGATTGTTGTCCTTAATTATCAAACCTCAACAAAATCACCTCTTCCTCCCAAGGTAAAAGAAAAAATTCTAGAGCTCGAACCAGATTTAATTGAACAAAGATCATAGAAAGGAAATTTTATCAAGGAAAGTATGAAAGTAAGTCTTTTTTTGGTTGCAGTATTCTTCTGTTTTCCTTAAGCGATTTCAAACTTAAAGACTGTTCAGAGGTATGTAACATATCATTTCCGGATAACATAAGTAAGGGACCTGGGGAATCACGACGACAGATAAAGCAATCCCATGGAAATTCTTCCTGTTCTTCTCCCCATTCCAGCAATTCACGCTTTACATGCAGAGGTGAATTACACTCTCCACTTAGATGACCAAACAAAAGTACCTTATTATCTTGATCAATCTGACTTAAAATTGAAGTTGTTTGGCCATTATCCAAATGCGTTTTTCTAATTCTTCTTTTCAGTGACCTACTACGTTGTGATCGATATAATGCCGGGATATCGTGATTCATTTCAAGAAGAGAAAACATTGAATTATTGATTGCATCGAGATGATGGGGGAGAATCTGTCCCGTATCGGTAATTAAAGTAAATCCTATATCCCGATATTTAATGTAGAATGCAGTAGCACCGAGTGCATCATGTACAGTAGGTAAAGATTGTATCCGAAAAGTACCGAATTCTAGGGGAGTCCGAGGAGGTAAGGTACGAGTATTATTAATCACAGATACCCATCTGGAATCATATGATTGATATTTGTGGAAACCCTCACGAGTACCTTTAGAACTTATTATAGGCACATTTAGTTGCTCATTGATAATTGGTAGATCCCTACAATGATCAGTATGATAATGACTTATTAAAATTCCTTGTAAATCTGCTGGGGAAATACCACTATCCTTCATAAGGTGAAATAACCTTTTTCGTGAAATACCAGCCTCAATCAGCAACGCACCATCTGGGGTAGACAGGATTCCACTATTTCCATTACTACCACTTGCAAAGATTCTAAATTTTATTGTCATTAAATCACAGAATAAATTCCTGATTATCACGTCTCTCAACTGAAAAAGATTAAATAATCGATCTCTACTCAAACACTAGATGAGTCTTGAGCTATCAAAAATTGTTTAGCTTGCATGGTGAATTGGGATATTTTGACCTCTTCGACTCACAGTTTCAATTAGCTCTCTTAATTTTAGGTCCAAGAGGATTTGGTAAGTCAGAATTGTTCTCCCTGTTTATAGAACAATTTAATGATGAAAATGATAATTATATTAAATTCATTCCAATTGCCTCTGACGGTATTATTTTTCAACAGGATAAACGTGGCAAAAGACTCGCATTTAAGACGAAAGGACAGCATATTTCCATTCGTGGAAAGGATAACATAGATTGGGATCGTAAAATTCCTGTAGAGACGGTGTTCAACAAAGAATTTACAATTCCAATCCCAGAGTTCAGTTTTGGTATCATGATTGTGGGATCTTTAGGATTAGAGAGCCATTCCCGTTTAGAATACAAAGAACTTGTTAGGGAACGTGGCCATCGTTTAAATTTTCGATCTGGGATAAATTTGTTACGAGTAGTTGATCCTGATCAATATTTGTTTGAGCTAATACGTGATATGATTGAACAACCAGCACATTGGAAACAATTGGAAGTATTCAAGACTGGAAAGTTGAGTAGAATTGATTCTGAGTTTCGATTAATTCAAAAAATTGCTAGACTTTTACCAAAACGAATCTTAGAGCTCACACTCCCAGAGGAGGAGAATAAATGGGGACAATTGCGTGAAGTCTTCAAAGCAGTTGTAAAAAAGATGGATCGTTTAATTATCTCAACTGTTGAGTATCAACTTTCGTCTATGATTCGTAAAGAGACCTTAAATCTCATTAATCAGATACAACATGAATGGCGATTTCCTAATGATCGACAACTTCCAAATCTGTCCGGTATTCCAGAGATCCTTTTAATGAATAAATGGTTAATAGAAAAAATAGAACGTCATGGATCTGATTCAGATTTACCTAGGAAAATCAAGCAAAGTATCGAAACAGGTCTTCTAAGTATTCAGACCGCTTTTATTGAGGACCTTGGGTCTGCACTAAAATTAGGAGATCATATTTCTACTCCACAAGAATTACAAAGAAAATTAACTATGCATAGTATTGCTATTGGGGATATGTTAACCAGTCTTTCCCAAAAAACCGCTGATACTGCAGAATTTATTGATAGTGCTACTGGCACACAGGAAGAAATTGAGGCTCTGGATGATTTTCTTGATGCAGTTATGCGTGGAGAAATATAATCTTACTAGGCAAAAAGTTTAACAAATGATTATTATCTCAATTAATTGTCATATCTTGGGAAATACTTTCATGAGATTCATTTTTCCAACGATATGTGGACTTCTACTATTGAACAATATCTTGAACGAAGATGAGATAAATGATTCCTCACTGTAGTTAAGTAAACGGTAATGCATAAGAAAGGTGTAAAGAATGATCGACGTAAAGAACATCAGGGAAGATTTTCCTGCTTTATTTGAATTAAAGGATGGGAGACCAATTATCTATTGTGATTCTGCGTGTATGTCTTTGAAGCCAAAACCTGTTATTCAGGCGCTCATGGATTATTACACCAAATATACTGCTTGCGCAGGGCGTTCACCTCATATGTACTCTAGAGAGACAACAAAGCGATATGAAGACGCCCGTGAAAAAACCGCGAATTTTATCAATGCTAAGAACTCATCAGAAGTAGTCTGGACAAAAAACACCACAGAAGCTCTAAATCTTGGAAGTATGATTCTCAAACTTGATGGGTCAGAAATAATCATTACTACATCCGAATCGCACAATTCTAATATTGTTAAATGGATGTTTCTTGAGAATGCAGGAAAGATAAAACTCAAAGTTTTGGATGCAGGCAAAACAGGGATTTGTTCCTTAGATGCTCTCACTGAAGCTGTGAATGAATGTACACCAGGAAAATTTTTAGTTAGTCTTGCACAAGTAAGCAATGTTACTGCAGGGATTATTGATGTTCCAGCTATAGCAAAAATCATTCATGAGCGAGAAGGTATTTTTCAATTAGATGCTGCTCAATCCTTTCCTCACATGCCTATCGATGTCCAAAAATTGGATGTTGACCTTATGGGAGTATCTATGCATAAAGCTTGTGGGCCAAGTTGTGGCTTTCTATGGGGTAAGTACCACATTTTAGAAAAACTCCATCCATTAATTTTAGGTGGAGAGACTGTTTCAGATGTGAAAATTCCTAATACAATTAAAATGTTACCTCCACCGGCTAAATTTGAAGCAGGTTTACAGAATTATGCGGGTGTTATTGGTGCAGGGGCCGCTATTGATTATCTTGATTCAATCGGAATGGAGAATTTACATCAACACGAGATTGCACTTAGTCGCGTTATGCTAGATGGTCTTCAAGAATTTGGTGATGCTCTGTCTTTTCTTGGACCTAGTAAAGCAGAAGAACGAGCTGCACTAGCTGCTATTAATCTGAAAGGTGTAAATCCTCATGAAGTAGCGATCTTACTTGATGATATGTACAATATTTTCCTCCGTTCAGGTTATCACTGTACTCACGCTTTCCATCACTCCTTAAACCTTGATCAAGGGACTTTACGTCCTTCATGGTATCTTTATAATACTGAAGAAGAAGTGAAAACGTTCATAGACGCACTTCGAGAGATCATGGACACTTTGAGTTAAATTAGGATATTAAAGGAAGTGTGCGTGTATGGGTAAAAGTATGGAGAAGACCAAACGACTAATCCTATTACTTCTTCATGATATGGGACCATCTACTACTGAAGAATTAATTACAGAGGCCGAAACCTTAGGAATAGCTGAATGTCGCGATCGAGTCCCAGGAGCGATAGCTGATCTCAGTGGAGAAGGTAAATTAACAAGAGAACTTTCGAAAGAAAAAAAGGCTATTGTATGGGATTTATCAGACATAGTAGATCGGTCTGAACTCGATTTCTAATATATTTTTGTAGTTAGTGAAGAAAAAAGAGAAAAATAGAGGCTAAGGATTTGATTACTTAGCTTTTTGTTTTTCTTCATCACGAAGAGTTCGTCTCAGAACTTTTCCTACATTTGTCATCGGGAGCTCATCACGGAATTCTAGATAATAAGGAACTTTGTATTTAACCAGATTTTCCTTACAATAATTGATAATTTCCTCTTTTGTGGCTTCCTTTCCAGGTTTTAGTACAACAAATGCTTTTACGGTTTCACCTACTTTGGGATGGGGAACTCCGATGACTGCAGCAATGGAAACTGCAGGATGGGCAATAAGAACTTCTTCAATTTCACGGGGATACGCTTTGAACCCTGATACGTCAATCATATCCTTTTTCCTGTCGGTAATCCATAAATACCCGTCTTCATCAATCTTACCGATATCCCCAGTGAGAAACATTCGCTTCCCGTCAATAGTTCTCATTACTTCGTCCGTTGCTT
>JAEOTM010000092.1 GCA_016839815.1 Candidatus Hodarchaeota archaeon | reverse complement strand
GTTTATGACGTCGTCTTATAACGTTAATTATTCCCTCTGTCTTCCTCTCACTCTCATACTTCCAGCTTTTCCCATTTGAACTATTCTCAAACTTAAATTTAATTGCTTGATCAGATCCATAGAGACTCGCATTGTATGCCTTTTTTGAAAGCATGTTTAGAGGAGTATGCATATCAAAACCATAGTGTTTCAATACAGTTTCCATCTGCCGTTTCCCCCATGTTTCTCCCTCACTGGAGTAAAACCTGATTGCACCTTCGTTAAGACTAAGATTCGGATTTTCAATTATCAAATCCGGATCCGCTTCCAATACAAATCCTAAACCAGTACATGTATGACAAGCACCAAGTGGGCTATTGAACGAGAACATTCTTGGATTCAACTTTCCAATGGAGATATTACAGTCGGTACATCCAGCAAATTCATGGTAGAGTACTTGTTTAACCTCATCTGGATCATCAAGGTATTCAATAGCTACTCTTCCTTCTGTCCTTCGTAGTGCTGTCTCGACTGCTTCTGTAAGTCGACTTTCGATTCCTTTCCTAAGAATTAAACGGTCAATAATTGCAGATATATCGTGCTTATATTTTTTGTCTAGTTTGGGAATTTCATCATCCAGAAGAACCTCATCCCCATCTACATCAAGCCGATTATATCCTTCTTTTTTTAACTCCTGAAAGAGTTTATTATGAGTTCCTTTTTCCTTTATGATTATTGGCGCAACCACTCGAAATTTTGTGTCCTCATTACCTTCCATTACCTTATCAACAATTTCTTGTGCGGACAGTCCGGCAATTTCTTTTCCACAATTTGGACAGTGTGGTATTCCAATTGAGGAATAAAGAATCCTCAGATAATCATTAATTTCAACTGTTGTGCCCACAGTTGATCTTGGATTTGCACTGCTTTTCTTCTGTTCAATACAAATTGCTGGTGATAATCCAGTAATTGATTTTACTCTTGGTTTCTCCATCTGTCCAAGGAACTGACGGGCATAACTCGATAATGATTCAACAAATCTTCTCTGTCCCTCTTTAAAAAGTGTATCAATGGCAAGAGAACTCTTTCCAGATCCAGATAATCCTGTGAAAACGACGAAGCGATTTCTTGGAATTTTTGTGGATAGATTCTTCAGGTTGTGTTCACTAGCCTCTTCAATATGTATCCATTGTTGTGGATCATCAGAAGGTGGAATAGGCTTGCGATTATCAATTAATGATACCAACTAAAATCAACCAGAGCTAGTAAAATTCCAATGGTTTCATCCAAATTATATATTACGATCAGGACAATAAAAGTGAAAGTAATCATACCATCCCAATAACTTGAGTATAATAACCCGGAAGGAAGTAATGAATTGAATCATCAAAAATGAAGAGTGTTGATGCACTTTTCACTTTTAATTTTTGTAAACCTATCATGATAAATTCTAAGAAATATCTGGTGAAGTAGATAAAATAATTATTTCTTTTCCAACCGCTAAATCAGCGCCCGTAAATGTACGATGATTTTCGTAAATCGACAATGGTATCTTAATAGTTACCAGCGTGTTAGTAATATTATGGCAGTCCAAAACACAAACGCCGAACTTACTACTACCGAACTACGATTATCTGCCGTCACTGCTTTTCTCGTAAAGTTAAAAGCAATGGGGAAGAGACTTTTTGCTAAAAACAATTCTCATCTATCTGTTGAAGAAAGAGCCGCAAAATTACAGAAAAAAATCCATCAAGCAAAAGCTCAAATGGATTTCATGTACCTAACCCGACGTTAAGAAGAATTCACACCTACGTACAAAAAAATACCTGCAATTTTCTTATTTCATTATCACGAGTGTTCAAACACTTACTGATTGATTATTGAATTTCTTTTATTACTTCTAAAAAATTCGATCTCGAGTATTAGTATAGAGCAATACCTTCGTGAATGATAAAACCAAATAATAAACCTGAACTCACCGTCAATATGGTAACTAAGAGGATATATACCATATTTTTCTTATCTCCTATGTATTTGCGCGTTACTAGGATCGATTGAATTGATAGTTCAGGATCTGCTAATAGGTAAGCCAATAATGGCCCCTTTGCCATCCCTAGATCCAAAAACGCTCGAGCAATGGGAACTTCCATCAAAGTAGGAAAGTACATGAAAATTCCAAAAAAGACTGCTATGAAATTTGCTTGAACCGTATTTTCCCCAACTAAAGTAACCACAAAATCAGTGGGAACAAAAAACTTCAAAGCTCCAGCTGCAACTACTCCCAGTAGAATCAATGGAAAAATTGATTTTACAAAAATCCAGGTTTCATTCATCCATTCATCAATTTCATCTTTCTGGAACTTACTCTTACAGTATAAAACAATGCAAAGAGTAACTATTCCAACAAGTACAGCCTTAACAAGCATGTTAGATACTGAAGGGGATAGACTAAGAGAAAATAAATTCCAATCCTTATTGAAGTACGCAAACCTTGAGGTACCAACAAAAAGAGAAAACACAAGCCACAAAAAGAGCGTTGCTTCTTTATTCTTGTACAATACACTAGTGGCAATGAGACTAGATAAACCAAGGACATATACTGGTAGGAGTATTGCCTCCTCCTCTAGTAGAACCAGCAAAATCCCTGTGAATATACTTATTGAAATCAAAATAAATGAAAGGATTGTCCTTAATTCTACTTTCCGAGAAGTACTAGTTTTCCGTATTTCCATCACTTCATCATTCGAGATTGCAGATGGAAAAATGAAATTCATCGATAACCCGATAACTATCGAAAACACTAATGCAAGAACAGCCCTAGCTATTGCTATATCCATTCCGATTAACGAACCAGTATAAGTGAGTGCTAAAATGTTTACTGCTGGTGCAGCAAAAAAGAATGTCATTGCAGGGCCAATTCCCGCTCCTTTCTTGTAGATCCCTACGAATAATGGTATTACAGTACATGAACACACCGCTAAAAGCAGACCCGCAATAGCTGCAGATGGATATGATATCCGTTTCCTCGCAGCTGGACCTAGGTACTTCATTATTGCATCAGTGGGGATGAATACCGTCATTGCACCAGCGATGAAAAATGCTGGGACTAAACATAAAAGTACGTGAAAGGAAACATAATCAATCAATGTCTCAAATGAACTTTCTACCATTCCTGAAAAGTAATGATAAACAGAAGAAGATAGTGACATTCCAATACCCTAGTTAAGAAAT